>JAHFLM010000026.1 GCA_023244865.1 Candidatus Harrisonbacteria bacterium
TGCATGGTCAGGAAGTTAAAGGAGAGATGGGTGGTGAGATGATAATTATGATGCCACTCTATCATCCGGCGGTCGCCGTTTATAACGGGAAGCGATTTCCGGAATTACTGGAAGATTTTAAGAAAATGAAGTTTATTATTAGCTAGGTTTTGCCTTATTGTAATTGGGTTTATTTTTTGATATTCTATTTTTAGTTGATTGACACGAAAGCCTGCATTTCCTGAGATGGCAGAATGTCGGGCCTTGATTGGCTCTGTGTTTTGTCTGTGCCTTAGGGTGCAGGTGAGAGGGACGTTCCAGTAGGAACTGCCCAGACCGAACTGTGCGACCTACCGTTATGGTAGTCGGGTCGAAAGATCTGTGATTTGTCCATGGTGCATGCGCTCGATTTTAAAACCACGTTCGTGGGAGAGCGTTCTCTAGCTAAGGTGACTAAATTCCAATAGGAATACCGAAGCTACGGGCTGCGTTAACTCGCAGAGGTAGGCAATCAACTTTGTTCTTTTTTTAGTTATTTCCCGGGTGCAAATCCCGGGTTTTTCTTTGTTTAAGTTAGGTTTACTTATATGTAACCGATTACAATGACGGTCGTCATTTATGATGGATGAGGTAGATTATTCTCAATCTAGGCCTAGATTCAAGAGGCTGCTATTGACTTTTATATTAAATCTGTTATAATATAGAAGTTAATTGAAAATCTAATATGGCTAACAATTACTAGGAGATCATCGTGCGTACGCGTCTTATTGATAGAAAGCTTTCGCTTTATGATTGCAGGATCAGATTTCGGCCTTACAGAGGCTCTTATCTACACTTAACCGCAAGGGTTTTGATTCGGGGTGAGAGGGCGGCTGTGGCGGCTGAATTTCTTCTTGTTCATCTTCCGGAAGCGACTCAGTTGGTTGTTAGAACAGAAGATGAGATTTTGCTCAAGCTAGGTTGTTCGATGGAGGTCGACGACTTGGCGAAAAGAATCTCATTGTTAATGCAAGGCAAGACCTTCCGGTGACGGGGGTCTTTTTTTGTTATACTTATTTTAAGTGGTTAATTTTAATTGGAAAATCTTTGGCGTGGTGATTTTATTTTTTGGGGTGATTTTTTTAATCTCTGGTAATTGGCACCGAGAGTTTATTAGGGCTAGTGATAAAATTGCGGTGCCTGAGGAGTTTTTAGGTTCTTTGAAAAAGAAGTTTAGGAGAGGAATTCCGCTTGAATATTCGGATAGATTAAGAGTTTTAATTGGTCCATATTCTGTAATAGATTTAAATTTACCTTTTAATTTAACTAAAGGTGTTGGTAAGAATGGCTTGTATCAGTTAGCCCCAGTTTTCGATGGTAATTTGTTAGATGGAGTGGAGGATGTGGTGGAAGAATATAAAAAATTAGGAATAGAAGTTGGTTCGGAGAATGTGGCGGCTAATAAGAAGATTATGGAAAGATGCATTGCCTCAACTACTAGCTTGAAAGAGCTTGATAGAGTCCTCAAAGCTTTGGAAAAAGGATTGAGGGACGTAAAGCAACAGAAGGATTTTATTGCTAAATTCATGAAAGATGAATTTAGTGAGTATTTGAAAGTGAGGGTTTTTTTGACTGATCCTAAGATAATTATAACTTCAAGTGAGCGAGCGATTTTAGAGGCAAGATTTGAGGTTTTACAAAAAGTATTTAAGTTGGCGGATAAGGCGGAGGCTTTAGCGGATGTGAAAATGCAGCGCGCTTACCTTGAGGCTTTTGGTGATCTAACGGAGGCGGCGAGTGAGAAATTAGCTAAATTAGAAAAAACTTTAATTGCTGAGGCTAATGCTATTAATGATGAGCTAGTGGCTTTATCTTCGGATGAGGGTGGTAAGGTTTTTGCTGCGGCTAAAAAGCTTGGTGATCAAGTTGATGATGTGGTAAAGCAGGCGGCTAAAATGGAAAAGACTTTGGAGAACGCTTCTAAGCAGGCGGCGAAATGTAAGGGGTGTGGGATTTTTTCGAGTTTGAAGTCGAAGTTGATTTCTTTAGGAACTTTAATAACGGCGGTTGATTGGGGGTCTAAATATTCGGCTGGTGTTTCAAGTGGTGTGGAGCTCGTAAAAAATAAATTAGAAAAAGCGAAGAGTAGCTGCCTTAACCTTGAAACTTCTGATGGTTTATTTACTAAAGTGATCAATTTTCTTTCTAATTATCAACAGAGATATAGCTTGGTGACTGTACCATTTATAGGTGAGCCATTTCCGACGCCAAATGTGCCCTATCAAGTGGATTTGAATCCTTCTGAGTTGGGAGATTTGTTAAATTTATTAATCGCTCGATGTCCGGATGCGTTTCGAGAGATGATGTTGGCCGATGATGATGTGGTGGATCAGGATTTTATTAACGACCTAAGTCAGCTTACGGGGTTTACTTATTATTTTTCGACGCCGGCTGATGTGGATAAGTATTTAAAGGAATCTAAATTGAGACGGGAGATAAAAAATAGTTGCAACGATCCTTATGTAAAGATTCAAAAGGATATTGATTTGATAAATAATAATCCGCTGCATCAATATTGTTTTGGAGGTAAAAAGTTTGATGGTGTGGATTATGACGCGATGGAAAAATTATTGACAGAGACTTATGCCTACACACTTAGAAATGATTATTCTAATTCTGATAGGGCAAATGAAAAGAAGGTTCAGGAGACAGCTGCTAAATTAGCTAAGCAGCATGTGGCCGATATAAAAAAGGGAAAGGAGGACGCGAATATTTGTGCCGACTATTTAGATACTAATGGTAATTTGATGGACGGTGATTCGTTTAAGTTGAATACAAAGCAAGCTAACTTGGTGGAGGCTTGCAATAATAAGTGTGCAAATTTACCCGGTTCGGCTGATAGGCAACTTTGTTATGATTTATTGGATAGTAATTTGAGCTTTGATATTGCCGATGATATTTATCAGGTTAAGCCAAGTGATGTTTTGTCGGTACTAAGCCTTTAATTTTGAAAGAGGGGTTTAATTTGGTAGGGTTGAGGTGAGATGAATTTAGCGGAAGAGGTAAAAAGTAAAATAGATATTGTAGATTTTATTCGGGGTTACTTAACTGTGACTGGAGCGGGGAAGTATTTTAAGGCTAATTGTCCGTTTCACAAGGAGAAGACGCCGAGTTTTATGATTTCGCCGGAGCGGCAGAGTTGGTATTGTTTTGGGGGGTGTAATGAAGGGGGGGATGTGATTGCATTTTTAATGAAGTATGAGAACTTGGAATTTTTTGAGGCGATAAAAGTTTTAGCGGAAAAGGCGGGGGTGGATATAAAAAATAATGAGAAGGGGCGGGCGGAGTATCGGCAATATGGAGTTTTGTATGATGCGGTGGCGGAGGCGAAAAACTTTTTTAGGAAAAATTTAACGAAGACGATTGGGGAGTATGCTTTGAGTCGGGGGTTAACGCGAGAGACGATTTTAGAATTTGAGTTGGGATATGCGCCGCCGCAGCTTGACGAGTTATTTAAGTATTTGCAGACTAAGGGATTTTCGCCAGATGATTTGGAGCGAGTTGGTTTAATTTACAAAACCGATCGAGGGACTTATTGGGATCGATTTAGGAATCGGTTAATGTTTCCGATTTATAATGGCTTTGGAAAGCCGGTGGGTTTTACGGGTAGGATTTTAGAATTGCCGGGTGGGCCGAAGGCGGTAGATCGCGACGGGAATCCTTTGGCTAAGTATGTGAACTCGAAAGAGAGTGAGGTTTTTAATAAGTCGAAATTATTGTATGGATTGCAGGCGGCGAAAAACGCCATTCGAGAGAGTGGAGAGGTTTTATTGGTGGAAGGGCAAATGGATTTTTTGATGACGTTTCAAGATGGGGTGAAAAATGTGGTGGCGACTTCGGGGACGGCATTGACCGCCGATCATTTGAAAAGTTTGAGGCGCTTGGCGAGTAAATTAATTTTGGCGTTTGACGCTGACCCCGCGGGGCAGAATGCGATTGAGCGAGCGATTGATTTGGCCTTGCCTGAAGAGTTTGAATCGGTGAAAGTGTTGCGGATTGAGAATGGAAAAGATCCGGCGGATTTAGTGAAAGAAAAAAGTGGAGCGGTGGCTCTAGCGGTAAGAAATGCAGTGCCGGTGTTTAATTTTTATTTAGAAAAATATTTAAAGGGTGCGAAGGATAAAGAAGAGGAGAGGCGCGGACTGAAAAACTTTTTATTGAAATCGAGTAAATTACCTAGTGCGATTGAGCGCGAAGAGTGGTTGCGGGGAATAGCTTCGGTGACGGGTTTTCGAGAGGAGAGTTTGATTGAGGAAATGGAGAGGTTGAGTGGGAAAGTTGTAAAAACGGGATCGGGAGCCCGGGGGGGAACCCCTGGATCTTCTCGTTACACTCGAGATGACGGAGGGGTGGTAAGGGAGGGGGATGGAAACCTAATAGATAAAAAGTTGATGGTGTTTGCGCGGTTATTGGTTTTTTATAATTTTGATTTACCGAAAGAGATGAGGGAGGGGTTGGGGGTGACTTATGAATTATGGAGTGGGTTGGTGGATGAGAGGCTGAAAATGTTGGCTAGTTTGGAGAATAACCCTCCGGCGCCAGATATTACAGAAATACAAAGAAAAATAGCCTTGAAGAATAAAGAAGCTGAAATGATTAATCTTTATAATTTTTTACGGCGAGAGATTTTGAAGGAGCGATTTTTGGAGCTAAAAAAGGAGATGCTGACCTCGCAAAGCTCTGAAAAATTAGCCCAAATCCTTGAAGAAGTTGACAGGCTTAATAAGGAATTACATAATGTGAGCAATGAAAAAGACCTTAAAAAAAGTGGCTCCGAAGGTTAAAATCAAGCCTCAGGCTAAATCAAAGCCTGTAAAAAAAGTTAATAAACTTGTTAAGTTGGTGAAGAAGGTTTTTAAGGCTAAGCCCGCAGCTTCCTCTAAGATTAAACCAGCTAAGATGGTTGTTAAAGCTAAAAAATCTAGCAAGGTTTTGCCGCCTAAAAAGTTAACGCCAAAGCAGGAGTTAAATTTGAAGCAGTTGGATGAATTAATTATTCGAGGGAAGGGACGCGGCTTTGTGACGGATACTGAGGTGTTACAATATTTCCCAAACATCGAAGAGACGGTGGGATTTTTGGATGAGATTTATGATCGATTGGATAAGGCGCACATTAAGGTGATCGAGACTTCGCAATTAATTGAAGTGGCGGAGGATGTGGGCGAGGTGAAGGACGCGGAGCTTGTGAGCGATGAACGAATTGCGGCGGGTATGCCGGATGGGGTGCAGATGTATTTGAAGAGTATTGGTAAGGTGAAACTTTTGACGAAGGATGAGGAAAAGGAATTAGCGAAGCGAATTGAGAAGAATGATAAGGAGGCGCGAGCGGAGTTTATTCGCGCGAACTTGAGACTTGTGGTGTCGATTGCGAAGCGGTATGTGAATCGCAGTCCGAATTTGAGTATTTTGGATTTGATTCAGGAGGGGAATATTGGGTTGAGCCGCGCGGTAGATAAATTTGATTATCGTAGAGGGTATAAGTTTTCTACTTATGCTCACTGGTGGATTAGGCAGGCGATTACGCGTGCTTTGGCCGACCAGAGTAGGACGATCAGAATTCCGGTGCACATGGTGGAAACGATTTCTAAATTTACGCAGGCGAAGCGAAGATTATTCCAAGAACTTGGCCGCGAACCATTACCAGAAGAAATTGCGATCGAGATGGAGATTGCAGTGGAAAAGGTGCATCACATTCAGAAGATTTCACAGGATGTAATTTCGCTCGAGTCACCTTTGGGAGATGACGATGAAGATTCTACCTTGAGTGAGTTTATTCCTGACGATAGGAATTTAACCCCATCGCAGATGGCGACGCATGCGTTGCTTAAGGAAAAGATTCAGGATATTTTAGTGGACTTGTCGCCTCGCGAGCAAAAGATTTTAAATATGCGTTTTGGTTTGGAGGACGGGATTACGCACACATTAGAAGAGGTGGGAAAGATTTTCGGTGTTACAAGAGAGCGTATTCGTCAGATTGAAGCGAAGGCTTTGAATAGAATTAAGAGTCACGAGAAGGCTTATAAATTAGAGGGGTATTAGCCCCCGCTTGTCATCCTCGGGCTTGACCCGGGGATCCAGTTCAATAATAAATACTATAAATGTATTACGTTTATATATTAGCCAATAAAAAAGGTGGCACTCTTTACGTAGGCGTAACTAACGACTTAAAGAAAAGAGTCTTTCAGCACAAAGAAAAATTAACCGATGGTTTCACTAAAGAATACGATATAAATAAATTAGTTCACTTTGAAAGTACTCCAGATATTTATAGTGCAATATCCTATGAGAAGAAATTAAAGAAATGGCTACGGCAGCGGAAGATAGATTTAATTCAAAAGGAAAATGTCGAATGGAGAGACTTATACGAGGAACTATGATATTCACGGTACTGGATCCCGGATGAGTACTCCGGGATGACAATCGGGGAGTTGTTTATATTTCTCCACAGGCTGCTTCTTAATCTAAATGTTATAATTAACGGGTGGAAAAACGACCCAGGGTTTTGGTCTCTTTTTGGATAGCGCTGCTTTTGATTGGCGGCATTTTTATATATAAAAGTATTTTTTTGAAAGCGGCAGAAAGTGTGCCAGTGGAACTTACTGCGTGTGAAAAGGCTCAAAATAAAAAGTTAGATATTAAAAATTTAGAAGATTTATTAAAAAAGAAGGAAGGTTTATTTCAGGAGGCTCAGAAAAAAATAGTTGCTGAATTGGAGGCTGAGGTGAAGCAACTTGAGGCTGATTTAGTTAAGGCGGTTGCTGGTATTCAGGATCGGATAGATAAGAATATTAAAAAATCTAATGATTTAGGTTCTGATAATGAGAAGTTAAAAGATTGTAAGGAAAATAGTTTGGGTAGACTGGATGCGGCTAAGAAAGATTGGGACAAGAGGCGTAATCCGAGTGGTGAATTTATGTTTAAGATTTATCATTGTTTTCCTTCGGCAGACTTTGAGCGTATCTCGATGACTTATGATGGTTATTTTAATTATGAAAAATCGGAAGCAAAAAGATTCGAAGATTTAATTTCTAAAAATAATCAAAAAATTATAGATTTATTAAAATTAGTTGACGATGATTCTAAATTAATTATTTCTAACAAAACTCAAACTGATGAGGCTAAGGCTCGGGCGAATCGAGATTTTCTTGATAAGTGGCAAAAATTGAACGATGCTTTTTTGTTACAAACTCAAAAAATTAAGGATGATATTAAGGCTGCGCTAGAGGAATATGCGGCGCTTGAATTTGCCTGTGAGTCGGAGAAGTTTTTGGAGGCGCACAAAGATGATCCTTTAATTTATGATGAGCTACTTGTTATAACGCCTGAGTTTACTTTGAGTGTGGAAGATATTGTGGGTGATTTATTTGCCATGAATCCGATAACTCCTAACTTGGTTGGTCCGGCGGTAGATCAATATTTGGCGGAGATCGATGCATTGGTGGCTGGTGTTTTCGCAACTCCTAAGCCATATATAAGAAATAGAGATTGTCCGCCTGTGGTGGATGATGAGGAGGAAGAGCCTGAAGAGCCGATTGATCCGTTGGTGGAACCTGATCCGATTGAGCCTAAAGATATTAAGGCGGCTAGCTGCGCTGATTTGTTGGGGCAGTTGAAGACGGATAAGGATGATTTAAAGAAATCAAATGCTAGGCTTCTGGAGATAGAAAATGAATTAAAGGCTGTTAACGATGCGCTTAAGGCTTGTGATAGAACGCCGCCCGATAGAAGAAATCAGACTTTGAAGCGGTCTTGTGAGAATGCTGAGAAGAATAAAGAAAATCTAATTCAGGAGCAAAAAGATTTGCGAGCGAAGGTAGATGGCTTGAAAGATATCAAATTGGATTTGAGTGGGGATTTTGAGATTGTTAAGAATTTGTCTTGTAAGCCCAAAGACGATCTTTCTGATCAGGTTAAGGCTGTTGTGATTGAGCATTTTAAAAATAAACTACCTCCAATTAACGCTGAATTAGAGAAATTAAGAGCTAAAGAAAAAGCTTTGCAGGGAATGACTAATTTAGATGACGCTGCAGTTGCGGCTAAAGATTTTTGCGACGCTAAAAATAATTTTGATTGGGCGGCATACGAAGCATTGAAAATAGAAATTAAAACTTACTGCCAATAATATAAAAATTCTATGTTAAAATTACCGAAAGACATGAGAGGATTGATTCTAGGAATTTTAATTATTTTTTTGGCGGGGTTTGCGACGACTTTGGCTATCGAAGATTGCGTGAAGTTGATGAAAGATAGGTTGGATGCTTTTACTTGTAATATTCCGAAGATTGATAGTCAAAATAATTATGTAAAAGATCGGACGGGGGCTTTTGTTTTAAGGAGTGTTGGGTTGCAAGATTTTATTCGAGCTATCAAGCCAATTGCTGAGACTAGTAAGCCTTACACTAGTGCCACCTTGGAGACAGCAGCTGATGATTTAGTGAAAGCTGTTTCGGATATAGGAAAATTTATTTATTCAAGCGATTTTAGTGTGGGTGGTTTTGAAAGTAAATTATCTGATATAGATACTAAAGTGGCTAAGTTGGCTGGGGTACTGGATTTAGAGATTAGAACTAATCCTAATGGTAATGGGGTTTCTTGGGGAATGGTGAAGGCGGCCTTACAAGATGAGGTGGCTGCTTTGGGTGTTTTTAAGGGCTGCTTGACCTCTTTTAAAATGATTAAGGAAGAAGGATTGGCTTGTGAGAAAAAAAATAAGGATGAATCTGCGAATAATTTAATGGCGGCGCAGACGCAGGTGAAGATGAGATTGGCGACTTTGAAGAATCGTAAATCTACTTGTTTGGAGGAATGCGCGATGAAATTAGAAATGAAAAATCCTGATAAATATAAAAAGTAATTATGGCTTTTAAACCAGAACAAAAAGTTTTTTTAGTGGGCTCGGCGATTTTCTTGATGTTGATCGTGACTTTTTATTCTTTGGGTTTTATTAAGGCGGCGGATGATGAGGGGATTGGTTTGATTCCCGGAAGTAATGCGGTGAAGGTTTGTTTTAATGGGGCTTGTTATGCTGGATCTTCTTTGAATCAGGCTAATATTACGACTTATATTAATAAGCAAGTTGATTATGATAATTTGGAGATCGGATCTACTTATGATGATTTAGTTTCTAATTTAGCTACTTTAAATAAAGACCGAGATATTATTCTTGGTTATTTAAAAATTTTAGATGGTAACTCCCCTAAAAGTCAGAGTGCGGCTGACTCTCAATTGCTCTTAATAGGTACAATAGAAAAGATTTTAAATGAGATAGATAAAAAGTGTGAAGATTTGAAGGCTGCCATTGATAAGCTGCCAGAGCCAATGAAGCCCGAAGAGCCGAAGCCTATACCTCCTAAACCAATGCCTATGCCGATGCCGACACCACCAGTTAATCCAATTATTCCGCCAATGATACCTGTTTTACCGAGTGGTAAAGGAGGTGCGTGTAATTCGATAACCGACGTTGATTTAAAGAAAGAGTGTGAAAAATGCCGAACTGATTTTAGTCAGTTTGCTAATGATTTTAGATTCGAGGTTATTAAAGGAAAGTGTGGAAAGAAGGATTTAACTGCCGATGACAGGACTTTGATTTCTGAATATTTTGATCAGATTAATGAAAGAACTAAGTTTTGTAATGGCTTGAAAGGTAAAGATACTAAGGATGATTTGAAATGCGAGTCTTTGGGGAGTGAGATAAATCTAACTCTTAGTCAACTTTCAAATTCTGGAATTAGAATATCAAGGGTGATTGGTGATTTTGCTGATTCTAATTTATTAACCTTAGACAATCCCAACTTTTTAAATTTCGTAGAGCAGCAATTGAATGTTGATACGACTGGTGAAATAGATGCGAAGAATAAAGAGATTGAGGCTAAGCAAAAGCAGATAGATGATAAGGGTGCTAATATAAGTAAGTTGGAGGCTGAAATTAAAGTTACCAATGGTTTGGCTGCTAAGGTGGCTTTGATTAAAAAGTTAGAAGATGCGCAATTAGATCTAGCTAATTCAAAGAAGGAGTTGGAAGATTTGAAGAAAGAATTAAAAGATTTGCAGGACGCTAAGGCAAATGATGCGACTATAAAAAGGTTTAATGCTTGCAAGGCTTTTTTCCAGCCAGCTAAGGATGATGGTAAAAAATAATGAGAAATTTATTTTTAAAAATTAGTTTTGTGTTGATGGTGCTTAGCTCACTTTTTGTTTTTGGATTTAAGGTGATAGCGGCAGATGATTCTGCTAATTGTGATAAGGCTATTGCGGCGGCTGAAGCTGCTAAGGGTATTTCTAATGCTTGCTCTTCTGATTACAGAAAAGATCAGAAAAAGGATGAAAAATATAACGAAGGAGTGAATAAAGATATTGCGGCCGTAGATCAATCAGCTCAGGTGGTCGCTATGGCATATGCTTGTATTATTTCTAGGAATATATTTGCCAATCTAACTCCCATTGAGATTGCTAAAAAGGTTGGTTTTCTTGAGGGGCAACGAACTGGAAAAGAGGCTAGCCTAAAAGATGCTAAGGATAAGTTAGATGCTCTAAAGGCAGAAATAGAAAATATTAAGAAAGACATAAAAGATAAAAAAGATGCGATGGATTTTGCGGGTGCTTTGGTTTTAGATAGGCAGCTTGCTGTTTTAAATACTAAGCTCGCTGGATTGACCGCTAATGTTTTTCAGGCTGACATTGAATTGAAACAAATCGATCATGATTTAGATTTATTAAATAAGGCGGTGGCTGATAGCGTCAAGGTAGAAGAGTTATTGAAGAAGATTAAGGATTTGCAAGATCAAAGGGTTTGTTTGTCTGGGAAATTGAATCAGATTGATAATACGCCTGAGATTAGGAAAATTAAGCCTGATAAGCCAATAGATCCTCCCGAGCAACCTAAGCCTAAGGAGTGTCCTTTTCCATCGGATGCTGCGAATAAGGCTGGGGCAAGAATACCAAAAGATATTGCTGCGATAGGATCGGATCCTAATGGGGTTTTTCGGGCTTTAGGAGTAGCTTTGAATGAATTTGCTAATAAAAAAGATGACGCTTCTGCTCAGGCTATTAATGAGGCTCTTGATGCCATGAATAGAGCGGCTGATCAAGATTTATTTTATTTTGGTCCGCAGGGTTTGGCAGATTATAAAGCTTTAAGAGAGGCTGTGAATGAATTTAAAAAATGCCTAAAAGAAAGGAATTGCCCTCCCGGTAAGCCTGGTGACCCTAAGCCAAACAAAGATGGTAAAAAAGTTTATTTCTTTACTGGTGCGGTGGGAAGTAATGGAAGGAGTTGGTGTGGACCATGTCAAACATGGAAAGATAATAATCCCGGATACTCTAATATTAATGGTTTAGTTGTTGTGGAGTTTTTACGACCAGATAATCCTGGACTAGCGGATCCTTCTCAGAAATCTATTGTTGATAAGTATTATAATGGTGGAGCTGGAGTGCCCCAGTTTGTTTTTGTGGATAAGGATGGCAATAAGGTGAGTGGTTCTGCTTTCCCATCGATTCAGTCTATAAAAGATTTTTTAAATAAATAAATTTTATGAGTGATAATCGCAATAAATTAAAAGTTTGGTGGGTCGTAGGGGTAGTTTTATTAATTGGTTTGGGGATTTTTGCTTACGTAAATAAAAGTACGACGGATGTTTTTGTGAAGGCGGCTGATGTGACGGTGAGTCAGGCGGGAGGGGGAAGCTGTGGCAATCTTGGAACTAAAGATGAATTAAAAGATGCCTTGGGTAAGTTTAGTTTTTCTGGTGCGGTTGATGATGTGATAGCTGCTTGTAGTGCTAAGGATGGTAAGTGTGGAGCTGAGAAGGCTTACTGGGGCATTTATCAATTTAAAGGGGAGTTTGCTGTAATAGCTAACTGTAAAATATCTGATGATGATTTCAAGAAGGCCTTCCCTGATTATAATGGTGTGCCAGATATGGGAACACCGCCTGATG
>JAHFLM010000065.1 GCA_023244865.1 Candidatus Harrisonbacteria bacterium
CAGCATTTCTAAATGGTGAGCTGGGTAATTTCCAAAGACTGACTACCATTCGAAAAAGAGCCCTTATCTAAATTGATAAATTCTATTAAGGGCCCGCAGTGAACTGCGGGCCCTTCTTAACCCATTTTTCCTCTAACTCATAATTTAAGGAGGGGGTCGTGGCTCGCAACACTCGAACTTTCGTTCCAGATAATGTGATTGTTTCTGCGCCTGGAATGTATGAAATGGGCAGATCGATTAATGCCATGTTAAATGAGATGGATGGTCCAACTTTTACTCACCTTGAAGCAAGTTGTGATGCCTTTCCTAATGGAGAATTAGAACCAATTATTCCAGAAACTGTGCGAGGTCAGCATGTGTTTCTACTTCATCCGCTGCAAAAGCCAAACCCGAATACGGCTATCATGAGCCTCTACCTCATGAACGAAGCCCTGGCGAGAGCCTCGGCCTCAGGAATTACAGACGTGCTGCCTTTTATGCCCTACCTGAGACAAGATCGAAGAAATGGAAAAAGGACTTCGGTTTCAGCTCGGTCTTTGGCAGACCTGATTCAATTAACCAGCAAGGTCGAGCGAATTATCACATTTGACACTCACTCTGATCAAGTCGAAGGCTTCTTCAGAATTCCAGTCGAAAATATTAATGCTAGGAGTATTCACGCTGAGTACTTTCGACAAATGTTTGGCGGTGATTTGAGCAATGTTAGAGTTATTTCCCCTGATTTTGGAGCGACGGTAAGAGCTAGCAGATTCGCAGATGAGTTAGGTGGTGTTCCTGTTTATATTATGTATAAAAAGCGCGACCCTAGTAGTGGTACATCTGAAACTATTGGATTTATGGGTGGTGAAATAGCCGACCTCGACCTACTTCTTTACGACGATATGATTGATACCGGTGGAACGATTCGTGGAGCGGTAGATAAAATTAGAGATCAGAAGCCAAGATCAATTAGAATTGCCGCGACTCATGGCATCTTCAGCAATAATTCCGAAGCAAAATTTAAGATTGGAAATTACGATGTGGTTGTGACTGATAGTATTGCTCGCGAAGAAGCCTACTGGCAGGAACACGACTCTTGGTTAAAGAGAGTGTCGATCGACGCATTTCTTGCCAACGCCATTCATGAAGCTGCTACTTGCGGTGGAAGTGTAAGTAAACTCTCCGCTCCAAGAAAAACTTCAAAATAATAAGTTGAAAATATACCAAACCGGTTGCCTAAGGCGACCGGTTTTTCTTTGCCCGCCATAGCCTTGGCGAAGGATGGTTTTCATTATAGACAAAATCCAAAAATTATATTGAAACAAATTTACAGGTAGGTTAAAAAGGCGTAGAAATAAGGAGTGAAGACGCTTTTAGAATTGATAAAAGATTCTCCTTTGGTAAAGAAGGCTTATGACATGGCCCTTCTAGCCCACAAAGGGCAGAAAAGAGCTTCGGGTGAGGATTACATTACCCACCCCATGGCAGTGGCGCAGACGGTTTTAGATTGGCATATGGACGAGATGTCTATTATTGCCGCGCTTTTGCACGACACTGTCGAAGACACGCCTTTAACTTTAGATAAAATAAAAAAAGAGTTTGGAGAGAAAGTGGCTTTTCTTGTAGCTGGAGTTACCAAGCTTGGTCATGCAAAATATCGAGGCGAAGAAAGAGAGGTTGAAAATATGAGGAAGTTTATGCTCGCTGTCGGTGGTGATATTAGAGTGGTGTTAATTAAACTCGCCGATAGATTGCATAATATGAGGACAATCAAAGCCTTGAAGCCTGAAAAGCAGGGGCGAATTGCTCTTGAAACTCTAGAAGTTTATGCGGCCTTAGCTGAAAGATTGGGTATGTATGATTTAGCCAGTGAACTTGAAGAAATTTCTTTTCCAATTGCGAAAAAGAAAGAATATCAATGGATGATAGACACAATTAAAGATAAATATGAGGAGCGAGTGGCTTACGCCAATCACATCAAACCTATAATTTCTAAACTGTTGGCTAACAACGGGATTAAATTTTCGAAAATAGATATTCGAGCCAAAAAATTAGTGAGTCTTTATAGAAAGCTTCTAAAATATGAGATGAATTTAGAAAGAGTTTATGATTTGATTGCAATTCGCTGCATTGTTAACTCGGTGGAAGATTGTTATGCCGCTTTGGGAATAATTCACAAAAATTGGTTGCCACTACCCGGAAGAATTAAGGACTATATCGCCTTTCCAAAAGCGAATGGCTATCGCAGCTTACACACCACCGTCTTTGGCCCAGAAGAAAAAGTGATGGAGGTGCAAATTCGCACCGCTCAAATGCACAACGAAGCGGAGAACGGCATCTCGGCTCATTGGGCTTATCAGAAAAATAAAGATACAAAAAATTATATCAGACGTGGAATTGCTTCTTTTGCAAAAGCGGATGAGTTACAGCTAATCAAGCAATTGAAAGATTTAAAAGAAAATCCGCCAAATAATGAGGAATTTGCTACTTTAGTGAAGAGCGACTTCTTGGAAGATAGAATTTTAACTCTAACACCAAAAGGAAGAGTGATTGAATTACCAAGCGGCGCAACGCCAGTGGATTTTGCATATCATGTGCATAGCGAGATCGGAAACACGTGTATGTCTTGCCGAGTAAATGGCTTAGTCTCCCCTCTTTCTACCCCTTTAAAATCTGGAGATGTCGTGGAGATTATGACTCAGAAAAATAAACGTCCTGGAGATGAATGGTTGAGCTTTGTAAAAACTTCGTTAGCTAGAGAGCATATTAGAAAAGTTCAGAAGGATAAAAACAAAGTACTGTATGGCGAAACCCTTAAAAAATACGAGTTGCGCCTAATAGTAGAAGATCGAGTAGGCTTATTGAATGATGTCACAAACGTGATTGCAAGAATGAAAATCAACATCAATCATCACGAAAGCCGCGAAGATCACACTTTTGCCAATCACAAAATGTTAAAAATCGGCTTCGCCGTCAGCAACTACGAAAAATCTAAGGAGTTAAGCGAAAAAATTAGAAAGTTAAAAGGAGTGAAGTCCGTTGAATGCCATCCTTATAGCTAAAAGATTTGATTACTTATTAGAACAGGTTTCTTGGGTGCCTATTTTTTCTTTGTGGCATTCGTTATCTCCTGAAGGAAGGGTAACTGCTTCGCATTGAGATTTGGAAAGATTGTTAGGGCATAATTCTGAGGGGCCGTTGCAGCCAACATCAATAG
>JAHFLM010000066.1:0-635 GCA_023244865.1 Candidatus Harrisonbacteria bacterium
GATGGCTTGGCAGGGAATTCATGCGGTGGGTATTGTTCGTAAAATTACTGGTAGCACTGAACCTTTAACATCAGACATGGGAACAATTCGAGGGGATTACACCATCGATTCTTATGAGGTGGCGGATTTGGATAATCGAGCGGTGAGAAATTTGGTGCATTCTTCTGGGAATGTAGCCGAGGCTAATTTAGAATTGGCTTTGTGGTTTGCTCAGGGAGAGTTGTATGACCATAAGTTGATGGGGGAGGTGGTGCTTTATGAGTAGGGAGCTTTAGGAAAAAGTTAAGAATTAAGAATTAGAAATTAGGAAAATGATTGAATTTTAATAAGATCAATTACTTAATTCTTAATTTCTAAATCTTAAATTCTAAATTAATGAATAATATTAGAAATTTTGTAATAATTGCGCATATCGATCATGGGAAATCTACTTTGGCGGATCGAATGCTCGAGATGACGGGGACGATTGCGAAGCGCAATATGAAGGCGCAGTTTTTGGATCAGTTAGATTTAGAGCAGGAGCGCGGGATTACGATTAAGATGGCGCCGGTGCGCATGCACTACAAAGATTTTATTTTAAATTTAATTGATACTCCGGGCCATAACGACTTTAAATACGAAGTTTCTCGGGCTTT
>JAHFLM010000066.1:645-3127 GCA_023244865.1 Candidatus Harrisonbacteria bacterium
CTGTGGAGGGGGCGGTGTTGCTTGTGGACGTGACTCAAGGGATTCAGGCGCAGACTTTGGCGAATTTTGAAAACGCGAGGCGAGCTGGTATTAAAATTATCGGCGCTGTGAATAAGGTGGATTTAAATACTTTTCAGGCGGAGGAGGTGATTGATAGCTTGGCGGAATTAATTGGAGTTGATTCAAGCGAAATTTTGAAAGTTTCGGGGAAGACTGGTTTGGGAGTCGAGGAGCTTTTGGATCGAGTGATTAGAGATGTTCCTCCACCGAAAGAGCCTGTTAATCAGTATTCGAGAGCGCTTATTTTTGATTCGATGTATGACGAACACAAAGGGGTAATTGCTTTTGTGCGGGTATTTGATGGGAGTTTTAAGTTTGATCAAGGGGTAAAATTTTTAGCGACTGGGGCTACGGGTAAAATTAAAGAGGTGGGTTATTTTTTGCCGAAGATGAAAGAGGATCAGATTTTAAAAAATGGTGAGATTGGGTATATTGCGACTGGTTTAAAGGATCCGGAATTATTAAAAATTGGTGATACGATTGCTATTGGAACTACTTTGGCTATGGATGGCTATAAAGAGCCTCAGCCCGTGGTATTCGTATCTTTTTATCCGGAAGACGGGGATGATTATGAAAATTTAAAGAAGGCTTTGGGTAAATTGCATTTAACCGATTCAGCTTTGAAATACGAGCCAGAGTCTTCTGAAGTTTTGGGACGAGGATTTAAGGCGGGTTTTTTAGGGAGACTGCATTTTGAAATTATTGCGGAGAGATTAGAGAGGGAGTTTGATATGGCAACAGTGCATAGTTTTCCATCGGTGTCTTATCGAGTGCGGACGAAGGCGGATGGGTGGTATGAAATTACTAACCCGAAAGATTTTCCGGCAGATTATGAAGAGGTGGAAGAGCCAATGACAAGACTCGAAATATTTACGCCACCTGAATACATGGGGGGTGTTTTGGCTTTGAAAGAATTTTTTAGATTTGGTGATTTTGAGACGAAGACGGTGGGTAAAAATTTATTAATGACGACTAAGTTGCCGCTTGCGGATTTAATTTCGGATTTAGATGATCGATTGAAGTCGATTACTTCTGGTTACGCTTCGTTAACCTATGAAATTATTGGGTTTGAAAAAGGTGATTTGGCAAAAATGGAAGTGATGGTGGCGGCAAATGTGGTGCCGGGTTTAACTAGAATTTTGCCTAAGGAAAAATTAGAAAGAGAGGCGCGACAGACGGCGGAGCGGTTGAGGGATTTATTGCCGAAACAGCAATTTACTCAGGCGATTCAGGTGACGAGTAATGGGCGGATTATGGCGCGAGAAACTATTTCGGCCATGAAAAAAGATGTAACTGGTTATTTATATGGTGGAGATCGGACTAGAAAAATGAAGCTTTGGAAGAAACAGCAAAAAGGTAAGGTGAGATTGAAGGAGCGAGGTGAAAAAAATGCGGTGACTATACCAGCTTCGATATTTAAAGATTTGTTGAAGAAATAAATAAGGTCTCGGTGATTTAGAAACGGAATCAAAAACACCAACGTGTTTTTGTTCCTCGGACTCAGAAAAATTTTCATGTTGTTCTAAGGGGAAACGAACAACATGAAACCGGCAATTTTTCCTCCGTCATGTTCTAAATCACCGAGACCTTATTTATTTTTTTATTTAAATTATGTAGATTTTAGGTCTTTAATAGGTTTATTTGACTTATTAGGTCATTTTATGGTATAATTAACAGAGTGGCTGAAAAGCCTTGGTTCTTTCAAAAAATCCAAGTTGTATGACTTGGTCGCTCCGAAGTAGGGGTGAAAAAGAAGTTAAGATTCTTCGATAAAAAAATCTAAGGAGAGATCGTATGATCCGACGTTGGCAGATTGTTAATGGCCCTAATTACGACCGATTTTTTGATGCCATGAAGCTTCGTGCTGAGGGTGTCAGAGTTTCGTTTGAAATTGGGGATGGGGAGGATTCTACCACCAGGATTCGAAGGGCGGATGTTCTGGCAGCCTCGATTTTTGGATTGAGGTGTGTCGGTTCCGATATTCTTCGGGTTGAGGGGGTGATCCTACCCAATAGTGGGGGAGGAGTGCAGTTTGTGATGCAATACAACCACAAAAAGAGATCTGGTACCATGGGGCTTGAATCAGAGCTCCTGTGCTTGATCTGTAATTGTGGACATGAATTGCATGACAGATTTTGCAGTGAATGCAACTCTCCTCTTTGCTGAGGGGTTGGTGTTTACTCCAGAATCTAGGGCGGCTTGAAAGGCCGCCTTTTTTTTGCCCTTATTTTTACCATGATTAACGTGGTAAAATAAAGGCTGATGAAGTATTTTTTATTAGTAATTCTTTTGTTTTTTACGGTGATGGCGGTGAGGGAGTTTTTTAGTTTGCGGGGGGAGAAGGCTGAATTAGAGAAGAGATTAGTTGAGGTGAAGAATAAAACTCAGCCGCTAACTATAGAAAATGGTAAAATAAAAGACG
>JAHFLM010000027.1 GCA_023244865.1 Candidatus Harrisonbacteria bacterium
GTGACAAGAAGCTCTCTTAAATCTTATTTATATAGCTCGCTAACCACCACCACAGACTACACCGGTTTTGATTACGCTCTAGC
Organism: Candidatus Harrisonbacteria bacterium; assembly: GCA_023244865.1. Classification (GTDB taxonomy): domain Bacteria; phylum Patescibacteriota; class Minisyncoccia; order UBA6257; family UBA11618; genus JAHFLM01. The sequence goes on from JAHFLM010000027.1 coordinate 84, forward strand.
CATCTTAACTGGGGAAGATATGCTAGAAAAAGAAAGCGCTGCGGCTGTGCAAGAAAAAATTGACCTGGCCAATCTAGTTAAAAAAGCTGGTTCGGAAAACGTAAATGCTAATGAAATAAGCAAAATCCTAGGTTATAAAAATTTTGATGATTTATTCGAAGCTGTTTATAAAAAATTTGAAGCTCATAAAGATGGCAAAGGAGCTTGGGGAAAATTAAGAAACTTTCTATGCCCAAGAAAAAGCGCCCTCATCCCAAGAACTCCTCCCGTAATCACTCCACCCGAAACCCCTACTACCCAAGCCTGTCCCAAACCAACCGTCTCCGCCGAAGAAGCAGCTTTGCAAAATACTCTTAAAGAACTTAGTGTCGCCGACCAAGCTGCTCTCAAACAAGCCATCAAAGAAGCTACCGAAGAAGCGACCAAAGCTGGCAAGGTTATCAATCGAACCATTCAGCTAGGTGGTCGAGCCGTTACTTTTACCATATACGCCGCCGCCATCGCCGGCGTTGCCCAATCAATCATCATCAGCTACGGCTTTGAAGGCTCTCTCACCGAAAAAACCGTCGTCGGCATTTCGACCGTCGCCCTGTTCGGCAATCAAACCATTCCCGACCTCCTTCTCAACAATCATCCAGACTACGTCGGCCAAAAATTATTCGAAACCTCCCTCGAAATTAAAAACTGTCTAGATAAATACAAAGCCTTTAAAGATGGTGGCTCTAAAGGCACTCCCCCTTCTTGTAAACTTCCTCCCGCTATCTTTTCAATGCTGAAAGCTTTCACTAACTGCAAAGATACTCGCTTAATCTTACAAAAAATTTGGAACACCGCCCCGTTAAACTGCGTCGGCTTTCCATCTAATAAAAACCAGTATCAAGAAACCATCATGAATGATTCTATTGCCAATAACCTCGCCGCCCTGCTCAGCCAAGGTCTCCCCAACATGAATCAAGAAGCCGCCTTAGCCGACCGTCTAAATACCATCGACCAAAGCAACGCCACTTACGAAAATAAATTAATCCAAAAAATTAATGCCCTCAAAGAAGATAGACAAGCGTGGGAAAATAAATATCAACCCTACAAAGGCTTGGATATCCGCACTATGCCAAATAATCTTTACAACTACACAGTCTACTTATCTCAAAAAATTAACGAAGCTGATTCTCAAATTAGGGAACTACAAAAACAATTAGATAAAATTCAAAAACCTCAAATCTCCCCTTTCAATATCTTTAATTTATAAAAAATAAAAAAACGCCCGGTCTCGAAAAAAAGACCGGGCGTTGGTTTGGGTAATCCGCGTCGCAATAGCGAGGCGTCTCCCAAACAGTTTTAGCGACCTCGATGACGTCCGGCACTAACCGCAGCACCCAAATTAGCGGTGCCTCCCCAAACGTCACACGACTGAGGAACAGACGGCGGGCAGTAGCTACCTTGTGGTGGACAATAACTAGTCCCACCACCTTGCCGAAACTGGGCTACCGGCGCACAGCCTCCACCACCACCCACAATGTTCAAGACGAACGTAAATGGGTTAAAGCACTGCTGCTTCGGCGGCGGACAGTAATACTGCGGGGGCGGTTGCTGATACTGAACAGCCGGCGCTTGCATCACTACTGGAGGCTGCACGCACTGCTGTTGCTGCACCGGCGGACAACACCGGCGATACCACTCCTCACAACAACCTTGAAGGCCACCGCCGCCAATTTGCTGCCAAGGCGAACCTTGTTGCTGCATCGGCATCTGCTGACCACCTTGTTGCATCCCTCCTTGCCATTGCTGGGGCTGCTGACCATTCGGCGGCATGACGTAATAAACACCGTCTTGCCCCATCATCTGCTGCTGTCCGCCCGAAAGCGAATTAGCAAACCCCATGATCCACCGAGCGCCCGTGAAGACAATCGGCAAACCAACGATCAGGACAAACACGAAACCCATCCACCACAAAGCACTCTTGATAATCGGGGGCATGATCCACACTTCCTCTCAAAATCGAGATATTCATTAGGAAAACGAAACATTCGCCTCCCCTTCAATGTACTCTTGTATTATATCATATAACTACCATACAAGTCAATATATGATAGGAAAGCCATAAAACCTAGGTTTTTAACGAAAATGTAATCAAAGAACGATCTCTTCCGTCTCCTAACTAAGAAGGCATTAAAAGTTACCTTTTACTAAAATAAAGCCGTGTTAACTCATTATTAGTGACAAAAACTAGGGCTTTACAAAATTAATTAGGTATGCTATAATGGCTTTACGAAATGGACACGTCGTCCAGGAAGTGTTTGCACCTCAAAACGGAAAGAAGCAGGTGAATTGTGAAGAAGTCGCTGAATCTCTTTGGCCTTTTGGCCATCGTGGCGCTCTGCGTGAGCGTCGCCAATGCGGAAGACAATGGCTACTACAACGGCGACTATGGTCGCACGAGTTTGCCGCCGGGCGCACAACGGCAACAATCAGGCGGCGGCGTCGGCTTCAATGTCGGAGCAAAACTGGCTTTCTGGAAACAGCGAACCAAAGCTGCTCCCGACAGCAACTGCTGCGGCAACGAAACGGCCAGTAACTACACCGACCAAGGCCGCGAAGAATTCCAGCGTCCCGCCCCAGTTGGCGTGATCTTGGATGATTCTCTCCCCATCGGCGTCGTCACGAGTCCGGCTCCCGAGCCAGACCCCGGCCTCCAAGGCAATCCAGTTCATCAAAGAACTGGGAGTTGCGGCGGCAAAGGCAAGATTTGTTTCGTGCCCGAAACACACACAGTGAGAGTGCCAGCCGTGACTTGCGTCGAAAAAGGAGTCTGCTGGCCCCAAGTGTGCTTCGGCCCATGCGGTGTCAGCGCACGAATGATTCCGATTGGCACAGTCAAATTGCCGGCTGTAACTTGCGTGGACAAAGAAGTCACGACCTACCGCAAAGTTCGCGAACCCTGCCAATGCAACAAGTGTAACGGCAACTAACGTCCCTCCGGTGAGGGATCGAATCAGAAGACGCGCTGATTCGCCCCCACCTAGCAGCCAGGATCCTCCGGGAACCTGGCTGTTTTTTTATTTTTATTAATGTCATTCAGAGTCCAATTCCGTTCGATTTCTTATTTATAAAAATCGATTCGGAATTGTGACGTGGAATCTATTCAATATTTAAAATAAAAAAACGGGGCCTCCCCCGTTTATTAAAATAAGCCCAATCATTTTTAAATATTTAAATCTCCCCCCATCCTCCTGTCTCGTGATACGTGAATCGTGTATCGTGTCACACCTCCTCCCTAAACCCCCACTTCTTATAAAAACTTTGCAAATCAGATCCCCCACTCAAAAGCGGTTTCTCCGCCGTACAAGTTAATCTCGCCTCAGCAAATGAATATTCGCGAGCCAAACTATTAGCCGCATTCATGAGCGAGCTACCAATGCCAGCATAATTAACATCCGGCCGCCGCATCACATTCTCATAAGTCACCCCTTGAGAATGATTTGGGTCGGTACAAATATTCAAAAACCCCACCGCAAAAACATTTAAAATGCTAAAAAAATCATTCAGGTCATTATTAGAAACTTCAGACACCGCTCTACCCTTAAGCTCGAACTGATCAAAGAGTCTTTCGAAAGCTATCCCTTGTTCAGCAGAAACAAAACTAGACCCCCATATCCTTTCGTCTCGCAGAATATCCCAAAGTGGATCTGAGTCAGGATTAGGAATGGTGGCCACCAAAAGCACCTCCGAAGCAAACATCACTCGATTCAACTTATATCGAGACTTAAAATGTTTCCCCCAAAAAGCCTCATAAACCTCCACCGCCCCCTTGTTCACATAAAAACTGTCCTGCGGTTTCCTAATCGCAAACACCGGCAAAAAATTTTTAGCAGAACTCACCACTAGCTCTGACCTACTAGCCACCATATTAATCTCAGCCATGATTAAATCTCCCCTCGGTACGCCGAAGCTTTTTTAGCGAAGGCGACTCAAAAAAGTCCTAAATTTTCAAAACACTAAAAATTATCCTACACCCAAACCCCTCCCTCTGTCATCCCGGACCCAACCGTACTCGGTTGGAATTGATCCGGGATCCAGTTCGATTAAAAATTAAATAAATTTGACTTTATTACAAAACAAAGTATTATACAGCACAGTTCGTTTCACCCTCAAAAGGAAAGATCTATGAAAAAATCAAAGAGTAGACGCCTGCTTGCTACTATGGAAAACCCCGCTGCCAGAAAACCCGAAGTAAAATTGATTAACGAAGCACTTCATGCCGACGGGAGAACTAAAGATAGTCCGGAAACCCCTCAAGCCATCTTCGACTCACTAAGCTCACAGTACAACATTACTTTCACAAGCAAACCGGGTAGAAACAAATCTTCAGAAAAACAGGCTAGCGTTCTCGACGTAATCAAATTCGTTATTGCACGAAAACTTCCTCGTGGCTTCTGCGGCGCAAGTCTCCCTCAAAGAATCTACAACGAGCTAACGGAATGGGGCTACATATTTACCCCAAAATAATTCAAACGATCAACTCAAATGGACGCCCGTAGCGCCCATTTTTTTATTCCTATTCCTATCTTACTAAAATAAATTCAACGCCCGAACTACAAATTACTCACGCTAATTACCGCTTCCATCTTCTACTATCCCCGTAACCCTTTCCACCACCTCTTCCAAAATTTCTTCCGTTACCGCCTCCACGTTCAACCTTAATAAGTCCTCCGTGTTACTCGCGCGCACTGCAATAAAATAGTCATCAAATATTAATTTCACTCCGTCATCCCGATTAATCTCGCTCGCCGCAAAGCCACACTCTGCAATAATTACCTCAATCACTCGCGGCACCTCCTCTCTAATAAAATTAAAATTTACCATTCTTCCGTAAAACTTCGGCCACGCACTTAAAAGCTCACTCACACTCTCACATCTCGCTTTTAGTAAATTAATTAATTGAATCGCCGCAAAAATTCCAGAATCATTAAATCCAAAATTTCTGAAATAAAAATGCCCCGAATACTCTCCGCCCAAAACCGCATCTACCTCCCGCATCTTCTCTCTTACAAATATATTTCCCACCCGACTCTCCATCACCTCAATCCCCCATTCGCCAAGCACTCTCTTCGGCAAACCACCAATAATCTGATCAATCACCACTCGCTCACCCTCCGGCAAACTCATCCCCATCAAAGTTAATGCTTGAGCCGAAGTAATTTCTAAACCATTCTCATCCACAAAAAACGCCCTATCCCCATCCGCATCAAAAATCACTCCCAAATCCGCCACCTCACTCAAGACTCGCGCCTGCAATTCTAGAATCGCCCCATCACCCAAAGGGTCAGGTCCATGGGCCGTAAAATTAGCATCCTCTTTATCATTAATAAAAATAGCCTCCACCGCCTGATTTCTCAAAAATATTTTTCGAAGCACTCTCCCAACCGAACCATTTGAACAATCAAACACTATCCTCACAACTCTCCCTCCTTTAATAATTTCCCCACGTAAAAAATCTACATATAAACCCAACCCATCCTGCTCAATCCAATGCCACACTTCTTCTCCCGACACTGGTGCCGCCCCCTCCCGCATAATCTTCAATCCTCCATGTTCCGCCGGGCTATGGGAAGCAGTCACCATAATTCCACCATTTAAACCCAAACTCGAAACCAAATAATACAAAGTTGGCGTAGTCACTATCCCCACCTCAATCACTTCGAGCACCCCACTCAAAGCCAACCCCTCTTTCAAAGCTTCATATAAAACAGGCGAGCTACTTCGCACATCAAGTCCAATTATCACTCTCCCAAGAAACTTATCTCCCACCACTCGCCCAATCGTGCGTGCCATTTCAGCATTAATTTCCAAGGGATAAATCCCCCGAATATCATTCGCCCGAAAAGCCTTGGTCTTTTTCACCATGATTTCAAATTACTCTGTTAAATAAATAGTGACAAGACTTTGTTTTTCTTATCTACTTCTTCATAATATAATGAACCTATGGCCAAATTCGAAGACGACGACGAAAAGGAACTAAAACCGAAGCGCCGTAGAAAAGACAAAGAAGAAAAAACCTCTTTTTTTGAATCAATCAGCCTAGAAATTAAAAAAAGTATCTCGGCCATTCTTTTAATAGGTATTGGCGTAGTTTTAATTCTCGCTAGTCTCAAACAAGCGGGTCCTGCTGGTGAATTTTTATACGCCAACCTCGATAAATTTTTCGGTTGGGGCTACTACCTGCTCCCTTTTGTTGCTTTCACTATCGCCGTTGTTTTCCTCCTTTCTCGGGAAGTTAAACTTTTAAGCCCTACGTTCATTGGTAGCTTTGTTTTAATTATTTCTTCTCTAAGTTTTATCGACATCGTTTTCCCGGGTGAGGCCGGCTTAATGGGTAATGCCCTCGGCATGATCAAACAACCCTTCGGCTTCCCCGCTTCTTTAGTCATGGTAGTCAGCTTAATTATTATTGGCGGCGTCATCACTCTCAATATTCCTTTAAAAATCTCTCTCCCTGTTAGAAATAAAAAAGATGAAAGCGAAAACAAAAGCCCTGAAGATAAAATCACCATCAAAGATCCAACCTCCTCTCTCTCTGGCTTAGCTTCTGAAAGAGCTGAACAAAGCGCCCTCGGCCAAAAAATCGCTGACGTCCTCTCTAAAGCCAAGCCTAAAGAAAAAGAAGAGGGTCTCGACCTCACCTTCCACGCTAAAGATTTTAAACTTCCACCCCTATCTCTTTTAAAAACCAATGTTGAAAAACCCCAATCAGGTGATCTCAAAGCCAACGCCTTTATCATTAAAAGAACTTTAGAAAGTTTCGGCATCCCTTGTGAAATGGGCGAGATCTCGATCGGCCCCAAAGTTACTCGCTACACTTTAAAACCTGCTGAAGGCGTCCGTCTCAATAAAATTACCAATCTCAACCAAGATCTAGCCCTCGCCCTTGCCCTCCACCCCATCAGAATTGAAGCTCCAATTCCAGGCAAGTCCGCCGTCGGCATTGAAGTACCTAACAAAACTCCCGCCATGGTTCGCTTAGGTAACTTAATTAGTCTTCCCGAATTTAACCAAGGTGGCCTCATTAGCTTTATTTTGGGCCGCGACGTTAACGGCGACCCTATTACCGCTAATATCGAAAAAATGCCGCACCTCTTAATTTCTGGTGCCACCGGCTCTGGTAAATCCATTTTAGTTCACTCGATCATTACCTCTCTCTTATATAAAAACTCCCCTCGCACTTTACGCCTCTTAATGATCGACCCGAAACGTGTCGAGCTCACCGCTTACAAAGAAATTCCTCACCTTGCTTCGCCGGTAATTGTTGAAGGCAAAAAAGCCGTCAACGTTTTCAAATGGGCAGTCCACGAAATGGATGAACGCTACAACATTTTAATGAACGCCAAAGTCAGAGACATTAAAAGCTACAACGAAAAAAATAAAGACGAACCCATGCCTTACGTAGTTATGGTCGTCGATGAATTAGCTGACCTTATGGCGTCTTACGGCCGCGAAGTCGAAGGCTACATCGTCCGTCTTGCTCAAATGGCCCGCGCGGTCGGCATCCACCTTATTCTCGCCACTCAAAGACCATCCGTTGAAGTCATCACCGGCTTAATCAAGGCCAACATTCCAACGAGAATCGCTCTTCAGGTCGCCTCACAAATCGACTCTCGCACTATCATCGACATGGCTGGCGCCGAAAAACTTTTAGGCGGCGGCGACATGCTCTTCCTATCTAATGAATTCTCTAAACCTAAAAGAATTCAAAGTCCTTACATTAGCGAAGAAGAAATTAACGCCGTCGCTAATTATATTAGAGAGAATAACGAAACTAATTTCGATGCCCTCTCGCCTATAAAAGATATACCAGATGCTAAAACCGTTATCACTAAAGATTCCATTCAAGATTTCATGGAAAATGATGCTGGTGATGAAGACGATGATTTATATTCCGAAGCTGTAGAAGTAGTGAAACAAGCCCAAAAAGCCTCTGCCTCTTTATTACAGCGCCGCCTCAAAGTTGGCTACGCTCGAGCCGCTCGCCTACTCGACATCATGGAACAAAAAAATGTCATCGGCCCCGGCGATGGCGCCAAAGCTCGCGAAGTCTACATCATGAACGACGCCGGCGCCCCATCAATCGAAGACGAAGACTCCGAAGAGGAAGCGTAAATTAAAAGTTAATAGTTAAGAATTAAAAATTAAGAAATAGATCTTATTAAATAAATTCAATTTCCTAATTACCAATTCTTAAATCTTAATTCACGACCCCCTCATACTCCACCATCTTTTCAAAAAAAATCACTATTTGATAGCAATAACGCCCTCCCCTATAATAGGGAGCAATGGAAGCATACTCTCTAGAAGAAGTCGTCAAAGAAGCGGCTCTCAAAAAAAATCTCACCATCAAAAAACTCGCTGAATTAAATGATATTCAAGAAAGATATTTGATTGCGATTTTAGACTTAGACGAAAACTCCGTCCCTCCACCACCCTTCATCCGAGGCTACCTTAAAAAACTAGCTGAATCATTAGACTTAGACAGCAACGAACTTTGGCGTCTTTATAAAAAAGAAGCTGGCCTAGGCTCACACGCGGGCGCCATCGACGAGCTCCCTCAAAACCGATACTCCACTAGCTCAACAAATAAAAAATGGCTCTTCTACTCCCTCCCCGCCATCATTATCTTTCTTTACCTAACATGGAACATCAAATCTCTCCTCTCGGCTCCAGAAATCAATATCACCTATCCCAATGTCGATGAGCTAATCGTCAGCCAACCCAATTTCAGCATCACAGGCAGCCTCGACCCTAATTACAAGCTAACTATTAATGATAAAAACGTCTTAGTCGATTCTGACGGTCGATTTAACTTTGGAATCGATCTCAAAACCGGTTTAAATCTAGTAGATATTAAAGCCAAAAAATTCCTTGGCAAAGAAACCAAAGTCCAAAAAAGATTAATCTACGAACCCCCATCCATCGAAACCGGCAACGACACCAGCACAACTCCCACCGAAAAATCAAAAAAAGATAATCCCGGAGCTGTCAACGCTAGCGAAAACTAAAAAATAAATTAGAATACCAACAAATCTCTTAAGCTCCCCTCCTCTACCGAGGAGGGGCCGGGGGGAGGTGAACAATATTTAATCAAAAAAACAAACCCATGATAAAGAAAAAAGAAAAAGTAGAAAAAGCCCCAGCTCCTAAATACGGTGAAAAAGATTTAGACAAGCTTCTCGCCACTCTTCAAGGTAAATTTGGCGACGGCGCAGTCATGAAGCTCGGCGATGTTAAAAAAATTAATATCGACGCCATTCCTACCGGCTCCTTTTCTCTCGACCTCGCCTTAGGAGTAGGCGGACTACCAAAAGGTAGGATCGTGGAAATCTATGGCCCAGAATCTTCTGGTAAAACCACTCTCGCCTTAAACGTCATCGCTCAAGCTCAGAAAAAAGGTGGTCGCTGTGCCTTCATCGATGCCGAACACGCCATGGATCCAGACTACGCCGCGAAGCTTGGCGTGAACACGAGAGACCTCTTAATTTCTCAGCCAGATAGCGGCGAAGAAGCTTTAAATATTTTAGAAGACTTAGTTAAGTCACACATTATTGATTGTGTTGTAGTCGACTCCGTTGCTGCTCTTACTCCTAAAGCTGAAATCGACGGTGTTATGGGCCAGCAGTTCATGGGTCTCCAAGCTCGTATGATGAGCCAAGCTCTCCGTAAACTCACCGCTATTTCCGCTAAATCCAACACCTTAATTATTTTCATCAACCAGCTCCGCGAAAAAATCGGCATCATGTTCGGTAACCCTGAAACCACTCCCGGCGGCCGCGCTTTAAAGTTTTTCTCTTCGGTGAGAATCGATGTCCGTCGCTCCGCTCAAATTAAAAAAGGTGAAGAAGTCATCGGCAACCGTGTTATTGCGAAAGTAGTTAAAAACAAAGTTGCTCCCCCATTCAGAATCGCCGAATTCGACATCCTCTATGGCGCTGGCATCTCCTACGAAGCTGATGTTTTAAACACCGCCATCACTCAAGAAGTAGTTAAAAAAGCCGGAGCAAGTTATAGCCTCGGCGACCTCAAACTCGGCGTCGGCTTCGACACCGTCAAACAAAAACTCAAAGACGACAAAGACTTATGTAAAAAAATCCTAGAAGCCGTCAAAGCCCACATCGAAGCCCAACAACTCGCCAGATCCGAAGAATAAACAACAAAAACAGCCTATAAAAGGCTGTTTTTGTTTGATTTTAAAAGCCCTTGCTCATATTGACTTTTAAGGCAATTTTATGGTATAATAAAGATAGAACCGATGAGAGCTCTATTTCTGAGCTTTATCGCATAAAATCAAATCAAAGGAACGGATCATGGACACGGCATTTTTAGTAATCGAAGCAATCTTTGTGATTTCCGCGTTGGCATTCCTCTTAGACAAAAAGTGGTCAGAGGGAGTGCTCTGTATCGTCGTTGTACTCCTTGTGATCGAAACCAACCACGAGTGCAAAAAAGCTGCCATACCAGGCAAGGTAGAAGAAGTTCGTTTCGAACGAATCCTCTACCACATGGGAAACGAGTACTCGATCCTAGTGGACGGACAAATGAGCAAAGGAAACTTCGGCAGCGTCCAATTTCTTTATGACGCTAAAGAAGGTGAAAAAAGTTGGGTTAGAGTCCAAAAGAATGTGAGAGGTGGTGCAATACACTCAGAGTTTCACCTCCACAACGCTAAAGAATTGAGCGCCGGTGACTACAAGTATCGATCAGGCAAACAAACCAAACAAGGTTCAACGACAGTCGTTGAATGAATCCAACACAAACCAAGCTCAGGAGAAAAACCATGAACGAGGCAGCGACTAATGCGGTGACCTTTCTGTGGGTCTTCATAACAATATTCGGAGTCATCTCACTGGGATCCTTCTTCAAAAAGGAACGGTTCTGGGGCTGCCTCATGGGATTGTTAGCGCTCCTAGCCTTAGGAGCCATTCACCAAATCAAACAGGTGAATACTCCAGGTCAGAGAGAGGAGGTTCGCTTCGAACGACTTCTTCACCACATGAACAATGAGTATTCGGTACTTGTTGAAGGAGAAATGCAAAGAAAAAACTTCGGTCGCGTAAAATTCTTGTACGACGCCAAAGCCAATGAAAAAAGCTGGGGTGTCATCCAAAAGAATTTAGCCGGAGAAATCATGCGGTCAGAGTTTCACCTTCATAACGCAAAAGAGGTTGAGGGTGGAGACTTCGAGTATAAAACCGGCCAACGCCGAACTCGCAGCACACACAAAGCCTCGACCACCGTCGTAGAGTGAAACAACTCAGCGACAAGATAACCAAAAGC
>JAHFLM010000067.1 GCA_023244865.1 Candidatus Harrisonbacteria bacterium
ATAACGCATCACGATTGGCACCAACAAATGATTTTCTAACTGCTGCACAAAGACAAATAAAATTGCTGCCGAAACAGCCAAATTCACCGAACTCGATAAAGCGATCAATACGCCAATCACTCCCGAAAAAATCGGCCCAACAAAAGGAATGATTTCGCAAACTGCCGCCAAAATTCCCACGAGCAAACTATATTTAATTCCTAAAATCCAAAATCCGATAAACACTACAAGACCCACAATCATCGATAGTAAAACCTGACCCTTTAGCCATTGCCCAATCTTCCTACGAGTTTTTAAATACAAATCCACCGCCACCTCTTCTTGGGAAGCTGGTAAAATAGATACTAAGAAATTTTCTACACCATCCTGACCCACAGTTAAATAGAAAGATAAAATAAAAACAGTAATTAGCAAAAATACATTACCAAACAACCCACCTAAAACTTGAGCAAGCGGAATCGCCCCTGAAATCAAAGCGTCCGCCCAATCATTTAATTTAGCTGTGATGTTACTTAAAGCGTCGCTCGCCTGCAAGGCATCAATCAACGGATTACTGTAATCCTTTAAATTAGCAAAAAGGTGCGTGAAATCATTTAAAGCCAAAGGCACGATCGCATACACCAAACCAGCAATCGTCACCAAGCCCACTAAAAATAAAATCAAGGCACCAATCACGCGCGGCACACCTTTTTTAGCGAGCCACGTCACTGGCATATCAAACCCCGCCGCAATCACAATCGCCACTAAAATCGCGAGCACCACATCTGAGGTAGTATAAAGCAACCAGCCAAAAGCTATGAAGAAAAATAACCGCCAGAAACTATTCCAAGAAATATCAAAAAAATCCTTCGACTCCATTACTTAAATTAAAACTTTTTTTTAATTTAAGCGCAAGTGATCTAAAAATACTTTTTCATCCTTAAAGGGTCCGATCAAAACCAAATTCAAAGTCTCCTCATTAAATACATCCCTTGCCACCCGCATCACCTCTTCGGCGGTCACCGCTTCGATTCTCTGAATATATTCCGCTACATCCGTGACATCTTTCTTAATAATCTCCTGCCCACCATAAAACATCGCCTTTGCATCCGAAGTTTCCAAACCCAAAACCATCTGCCCACACAAGTGATCCTTCGCACGCTTCAATTCCTCGTCATTCACAAGTGTGTTTTTCAAATCCTGCATCTCCTTCAAAATCGCATCGATCACCAAAAACACTTTTTTATGATCCACTCCAGAAGCCACAGACCAATACCCGTGATCCGAATATAAAGACTCCCCGCTTCTTACATAATAAGCCGCACCCATTTTCTCTCTAATCACTTGGAATAAGCGAGAACTCATCCCCCCACCCAAAACATCATCCAACACTTCAAGCGCAAATCGCCTTTCATCCAATTCCGAAAAAGCCCGGCAACCCAACACTAGGTGTGTTTGATCCGACTCCTTAAAAGATAATTTAACTTTCGGGGTAGTTTGCGCATCTTCTGTCTTCACCTTTTCAAACTTCGGCAACATCGGCACATTCGCAAATTCCTTTTCAATTTTTTTAATTACATCCGCCTCGTTAAACGAACCCACCACAATCACCGCCGTCGCTTGAGCCACATAATGCTCCGATCGATATTTCAAAAAATCCTGCTTCCCTAATTTAAGAATAATTTCCTTGTGTCCACCCACTGGCCAACCCGCTGGCTGATCACCGTAAAGCAACTCATCAAATAATTCCGGCGCCTTTCTCGGAGGTAAGTCCTCATACATATTAATCTCCTCGATAATCACCCCCTTCTCTTTTTCAATTTCTTCATCATTAAAAACAGGGTTGGAATATAAATCTGCGACAATATCAAGCGCCTGATCTAAATCCGCACTCCGAACCTTCGCATAGTAACCAGTATATTCCTGACCAGTGAAAGCATTGTACTCCGCCCCAATCCCATCAAGCTCAGCGGTAATGGCTAGCGCCGTTGGTCGGTTAAGCGTGCCCTTAAAACACATGTGCTCCAAAAAATGTGATAGACCATTATTCTCCTTCACCTCGTACTTACTCCCCGCCTCTACCAACACCAAAATAGTCGCTGAAAGCGACGAACCATTGGTATTAACCGTTACTACTCGTAGCCCATTGGGCAGTACCGTCCGTGTGAAATTGGTCATTAAAATATTGTTTTAAATCGTTAATTTTGACTCTGGTCTGGGTCATGGAATCGCGTTCTCGCACGGTCACCGCGTCATCCTCTAGACTTTGGAAGTCAATCGTGACGCAATATGGCGTCCCAATCTCATCCTGACGCCTATAGCGTTTTCCTATACTTTGCGTCTCATCATAGTCGCAAATCCACCCCGAACTGAGATCCTTATACACTCGAGCAGACACCCCTGTCAACTCGTCTTTTCTTGACAATGGGAGAACCGCGATTTTCCTAGGCGCCAGCCATTTTGGCAATTTTAACACCGCTCTTACCCCACCCTCAGGGTCATTAGCCACCACTTCTTCATGATAATGCTCACAAAGCACCGCGAGCACCGTTCGCTCCACCCCCCAAGTTGGCTCAATCACATGCGGCACAAACTTTTCATTCGTTTCTGGATCTAAATAAACCTGATTATGATTCTTTAAATCAAAATCGCCTCGATAAGCTAAGCCATATAATTCCGAAGAGCCGAATGGAAAATTATAAAATATATCCACCGTTCTTTTAGAATAATGAGCCCGCTCTCCATCCGGAATTTCAATAAAATTAATATTCTCTTGTTTGATTCCCAAATTAGCAAGCCAATTTTTCATTTTCTCAAACCAATATTCAAAATATTTTTTCCAGTCATCTTCCTTTATAAAATATTCGATCTCCATCTGTTCAAACTCACGTGTCCGGAAAATAAAATTGCCCGGAGTAATTTCATTTCTAAAAGACTTCCCCACCTGAGCAATTCCAAAAGGTAAACGCTTTCTTGAGGTCTTTAAAACATTTTCAAAATTCACAAACATCCCCTGAGCTGTTTCTGGTCGAAAATAAACCGTCGCGGCTGAATTTTCCGCCGGCCCTAAAAAAGTCTTAAGCATCATATTAAACTGCCTTGACTCCCCAAGCTCGCCCCCACA
>JAHFLM010000068.1 GCA_023244865.1 Candidatus Harrisonbacteria bacterium
TACTTAGAATCTGGAGGTGAATTGTGGAAGACGCATTTTTGAATCATCGGTTTGTGATTACAAATGGACCGTCTGCGGAAGATCTTGGAAGAGAATATTTTGGTCGCGGTGGTTTGAGCTTTACGATCTTCGAAAATAAACAAAGCCATGAGGAGCAGCCCCTGACTCTCCGAGTCGATTTTATGACCGAGCTGCCTCTGAATGACGATGACGATCCGGAATTCGACGGCAAAATCCACGAACTCCGTGGTCCGGCGGATGAACAAGATCAATTTGATTTCGTATCTGAATACAACGTCGAAACCCGAACGGGTTGGATCGAATTTCACCGACCAGAGAAAAAGAGTTAACTAAAGAGATAGTAAACAAAGCTCGAACGAACAACGTTCGAGCTTTTTAATATTTAAAAGCAGGCCTACTTATTCAGATTTTTTATGATTACTCATGTACTCTGTATACCAGTTATATTTAGAGCCGAAGGCTAGGGAGATTAATTCGAGGCAGAGTTTACCGGTTTTATTTTCTACATCTTTTTCCGGAGTAACCTCTACGAGATCCATCCCAATGACCTCGGAAGTTTTGCCAATATAATTTATCAAATTAGTTATCTCTCGATAAGTTAACCCACCAGAAGTTGCCATGGCCGAAGCCGGAGCAGCTTCTTTATCAATTGCGTCGATATCTAAGCTGATCCAAATATGATTGGTTTTTTGTTTTAACAATTCGATACTTTTAGTAATAAAAGAAAAACCGTTTTCTAAAATATCTAATGTGGTAATGACCGAAATCTTATGATCTCTAATCAAATCTATTTCGGCTTGATCTAAATCTTTTAAGCCAATATATAAAATATTTTCTGGCTTAATTTTTACTTTAACTAAATCTGCTAAAGTTTTGTCCAAACCCAAAAGCGCGGCGCCGACCATGCCGTGAAGATTAAGTGAGGTCGAAGTCTCGTGAGTATTAACATCACCATGAGCATCGATCCAAATCACACCCAAATCACCAGTCATGGCCTCGGCAGCCCCAGCGATCGTGCCTAGAGAGATAGCGTGATCCCCGCCAATCGCTAGAACTTTATTATTTTTTAATATTTCCCCTTTTACGACTTTATTTATATCCGAAAAAGTCTTTGAAACTTCTTTTGAAATTGAGACTTCCGGTAAAACACTGATTTTCAAACCAGAAGATTCCAGAGCTTCTTTCAACCCCAGGTTTAATAAATATTTTGGCGCGTTGGCCGTATCATGATCGTCCGAGCCGATACTTAAAGGTATTGGTAAAACAGAGATGGTTTTATAAGAAGGTTTATTTTCTAAAAAACTTAAATTATCCATTAGTAGTTAATATAACAAATTTAATGTGGACTTGAGGGGAGGTTGAACGTCGTCGCTTCTCTTCTCCTACGAAACCCACGGTTTCGTAAGCTTCCTACACAGAAGGCTATTTATAATACCCTTCCGACCCATCCTAACGTTCAATTCCCCTCAATGGTGGACTTGAGGGGAATTGAACCCCTACTTCAGCAATGCGAATGCTGCGTAATACCGTTTTACTACAAGCCCATAATCACTATTAAGGTATATTAAATTACTTTTTAATCAAGATCCACTCTTGTTTTAATAAAATTCACATATAAGATAAGTCTACGCATACGGAGTGTCGTATAGTGGTAGTACGCAGGCTTCGGGAGTCTGTAGTCCGAGTTCGATTCTCGGCACTCCGACAATCGAAAGGGGGTGGGTCGGAGGGGGAGCTACCGCACCCTCTCCGTGTAGGAAGTATACGAAACCGTGGGTTTCGTAGGAGGAGCGAAGCGACGACGTTCGCTTCTCGGCACTCCGACCATTTGTAAGACTGAGAGTTTCTGATCTTTGGAATAAAGGGGGGGTATCGAGTCCCCTGTCATTCAGAGGCAAACTTTATTTAACTTATTTTTTATCAATATTGAATAGATTCCACGTCTCAATTCCGAATCGATTTTTATAAATAAAAAAATCGAACGGAATTGGACTCTGAATGACAATAATATAAAAAAATAAATTAACTATAAGGTTTAGCCGTGGAATCTACTTGGTCAGTAAGACTAAACCTTAAATTTTCTTTTGATTTGGGATTCGGCTTCGGCTTCGAGTTCATCGGCTCGTAGTAAGGCTTTTTCTTTAAATTTTAAGAGTTCCTTTTCGTCTAATTTATTTAATTCTAAGGCTTTGGTTTTTAAATATTCAAAATCGTTTTTCGCGGGGTCGTCTAAAACTTCTTCCATGAGGGCGTGGAGAATTAAGCCGACTCGGGGGCTGGCTTCTAGTTTTAACAAATTCATAAGTTCATCCCCTCTTAGCTTCAACATCTTCGGCTCGATAGGGTCTTGTTTCACTTTTTCGATCATGAAAAGCAAATGACGGAGTTTATAGGGCACGGCTTTTTCAACACCACTGCCGATGCGGTCGGCTTCTCGCAAACGAATTAGGTCGTCGATGTTTTCGGCGCCCACTCTTTTTACAAAGCGACGAACGCCGGCGTCGGTGATTTCACCGACGTTGTAATAAAACATATGATAGCGAATGAGATGCACCACCTTATCTAAAACTTTACTTGAAAAAGCGAGTTCGCGAAGACGCTTCATGGCAATGCGGGCGCCGATCACTTCGTGGCCGTGGAAAGTGGAGTCGATGCCGTCGCCTCTTTTGGTGCGAGGCTTGCCGACGTCATGAAGGAGCGAGGCGAGGCGGACTTCGAGCGAATATTTTTGATTAGTCGAATAACGCAGGGCTTCGTTGCAATGTTTGAAGACGGTGTAGATGTGATGTTTATTTTGCCCACAATTCACACCTTCTAAAACTTCGGGAATAATATATTTCATCAAACCAGCGTTCACGAGCATTTCAACGCCATCAGCAGCGCGATCACTCATAATCACTTTTTCAAACTCATCTCTGATTCTTTCTTTGGCTACATGAGAAAGATTATCTTTCAAGCTCATAATCGCGGCGGCGGTTTTTGGTTCAATGACAAAGCCGAGTTGGGAGGCGAAACGAATCGCACGGAGCATGCGGAGAGCG
>JAHFLM010000069.1 GCA_023244865.1 Candidatus Harrisonbacteria bacterium
TGTTAGTGATTGATGAAGCGGATCGGATGCTCGACATGGGCTTCTGGCCGCAAATAAAGAAGATTATTGCCGACATTCCACTCGAGCGGCAGACGATGCTCTTCTCGGCCACGTTGTCTAAAGAAATTACCGACTTGGCTGGTAAACATATGAAGTTGCCCACCGCGATTGAGGTGGCGCCATCGGGGACCACGGCTGATAAAATTAGTCAGGAATTTTTAATGGTGCGGAAGGAAGATAAAATGAAATTATTGGAGAAGATCTTAACCGAGCGCCGCGGTTCTACCCTCGTCTTTACTCGGACTAAATATTTGGCGAGCAGAGTGATGAGTGGGATTAAACTAATGGGCCACACCGCTTCCGAGATGCATTCTAATCGCTCGCTGGGTCAGCGCCGTGAGGCTTTAGACGGATTTAAATCTGGCCGGTATCGGGTGCTGGTGGCCACTGACATTGCGGCCCGAGGAATTGATGTGAAGGGGATTGAGTTGGTGGTCAATTATGACTTACCTAGTCAGAAGGAAGACTATGTGCACCGGATTGGCCGGACGGCGCGGGCGGGAGCGGAAGGACATGCAATCTCCTTCGCCACCCCGGATCAGCGGCGGGATATTAGAGACATTGAGAATTTAATTCGTAAACCGATTCAGGTGTCTAATGTGGCCGGCTTCCCCACGCCTACTCACGTGCCAGCTTCTCCGCAACACTTTGGCCGACGGGGAGCGCGACCGGGAGCCAGACCAGCTTTCCATCATTCTCGGTCTAATCAGCAACGCTTCCATCCTCGCCGTCCCCGGAATTAAAAATTTTAAAAAGAAATCCCCGCGGGCGCTGGCGCCCGCGGGGGGAATGATTTTTTCAAGAGATTGTTTTTATACCTGTAGCATGTTTTGGAGATTTGATTGGTCTATCAGCTCTTCCAAATCTCGAAGAACTTGGGCCGGAATTGATTTATTGCCGAGTAAGTGTTCAATTTCCAAAGCGGCCTCGATCTTGGAGTGAACTTCGATACTGGTTCTTTTTCCATCGGCATCGATGAAGACAATGTATCCAATCCCCGGATTAATAAGATCGAAATATGCTTCTGCTCCAGTACTGGTAGCCATACTCCCTCCTTCCTCGTTTAATTTTCCCTCACAGACCTAAATTCGTCATTTAATATAGCAAGTCATCTCAACATTTGTCAATTTGAATTAATTTCTAACGAGAGTATATTTTGAGGTAGAAGGAGGTGAGATAAATGCGAGAAAAGGTCTTACTCAATGCCGTCTTATGTTTTCTCCGACGGGAGAATGAAGTGCTTTTGGCCAAGAAGCCATTAAGCACAGGCGGGGAGCATAAAATTGGCGAAGGAAAATGGAATGGCTACGGTGGTGTAGTGGAACCGGGTGAGAGTTTAGGAGAAGCTATAACCCGCGAGCTTAAAGAAGAATCAGGTTTAGTTGCCGATCCTGGGGACTTCAAAAAGTCAGCCATTGTTGACTTCCACAATACTAAAGCTGATGGTAAAACCTTTATTTGCCGGGTCCATGTCTATCTTCTCTATCACTGGCAGGGTAAACCAATAGCGACTAAAGAGATGGTCGAGCCAACCTGGTTTAAGCTCGGCAAATTGCCGCTTACCGAGATGATGCCGGCGGATCGGATCTGGTTACCACCTGTTTTACGTGGTCGGCTGGTCAACGCTCGGGCCTGGTATGCTCCCCGGCAAGAGTACTTGCGGAAGAATGTGGAGATGGAGTATGTAGACTCCTTTCCCGACGATGACTAGTGGACAGCTCGCACCCCGCGGGTTGTCCATTTTTTTTGTGCTTGAATTAATTTGAGAGTAGGGTATATTAAAGTCAAATTATTCAAAACACATGAATTACACTTGTCCATATTGTGGAAGACCAACAACAATCACAGATCCAAATAAATATTCAGTTTGGAATCATTTTTATTTAAAAGAGTCTATACTTGGGAATGTTGGTTTTGGAATCGATGCAATTACTTGTCCTAATGAAGAATGTCAACAATTAATTCTTACAGCTAAGTTAACTAGCTCAAACACTCATAGATCTACCGGTGACATCAAAAATTGGCGCTTACTCCCTGAATCAGAGGCAAAGGTTCTTCCAGATTACATTCCTGAACCGATTAAAGAAGATTATTATGAATCATGCCGAATCCGTGATCTTAGTCCAAAAGCATCGGCAACCCTTGCACGTCGCTGTCTTCAGGGTATGATTCGGGATTTTTGGAAAATATCAAAGGATCGTCTTAAGGATGAAATAGATGCTATTAAAGAAAAGGTTGATTCAGACATATGGTCTAGTATTAGTGCGGTTAGAAGTGTGGGAAATATTGGTTCCCATATGGAAAAAGATATAAATGTAATTGTTGATGTTGAACCCGAAGAAGCCCAACTTCTAATAGGTCTAATCGAGCAACTGGTAGATGAATGGTATGTTGTTAGAGAAAATAGGAAAAAAAGATCGGCTGATTTAAAAAATCTTGTAGAAATTAAGATTAATCAAAAAAATAGATCTCAAGATATAAGTGAGATAGAATGAATTATTAATAAGATCATGAAAAAACAAGTTGTGATAATTCACGGTGGGACGACATTTGAGACCTATGAGGAATACATGGCTTATCTGAAGTCGTGTGAACTGACTTTAGAAAAGATAATGAAAAAAGATTGGAAGGATACTCTAAATCAAAATTTACCGGATTTTGAAGTTATTTATCCTAAAATGCCCAATGCCAAGAATGCTCGTTATGAAGAATGGAAAATCTGGTTTGAGAAGTTATTCCCCTTACTTCATGCTGAAGTGATTTTAGTCGGTCACTCATTGGGCGGTATTTTCTTGGCTAAGTATCTAACCGAGAATATTTTTTCTAAAAAAATCAGCTCACTCCACTTGGTGGCAGCTCCGTATGATGATAAAGATTGTAAGGAATCATTAGCTGATTTTGCTTTGTCTGGAAGTGTAAGCAAATTAAGGGAAAAAACAGATAAAATATTTTTATACCAAAGTAAAGATGATATGGT
>JAHFLM010000070.1 GCA_023244865.1 Candidatus Harrisonbacteria bacterium
TAAAAAATATTTTTTTATGGGACTGATTCGGGGCTCGTGCCCCTCACCGTTCGGGCTGCCTTCGGCAGTCCAATTTTAGCTTCCTGCTAAAATTGTCGAACCTATCATTCGCAAACATAGCTCACTCCTCCAACAGTAAAAATGCCTTTCCTTTCACAAATCTCCCGAGACAAAGCGACGATTTTAACGATGAGTGGGGTAATTTAAAAAAGAAAAGTGGCGTTCCCTGGTACCACGTCTTAGAACGGAGCTACTGGAAAACACAGAGTTATCTATGCAGCCATCTTAATCCAGCTATGATCCTTGTTCATGAAATTTAACTCCTCAATAGCATATTCTTTTCGTTCGCCCAACTCTCGCAGATCATATTCAGGAGCCTGCATTTCGCGCATTATCGCAACCCTGAGAAACATTTCATAGGTTGCCTTGGGGGTATGAGAATCCGATTCAATTTTACGAATGTGATCCTCGCTATATTCAACAACTTTTGCCAATTCCTCAGCAGAAAACCCTATTTGTTCCCTTAAAAACCGAAGCTCTTTTCCACCCAAACGGCGTTTTGTCGTAGCTATGCTCGCAGCAATGGCTTTATGCAGTCCGGCTACATTTTTAACCGCAACTGATTTGGTGCCACATTTGGGGCAAATGTATTCTGTTACGCCCCCCGTTAGATACACATTATCCAATGCGGATAATCTATAATGGTAGACGCTAGGCTCGTGAGATTTTAATCCCGAATGTCCACATTTGGTACATTTTCTAGCCATTACTATTTTTCTCCTTTCTTCATTTTAATCACTTTGTCATCCACTAAATGAGGAGTGAAATCGATTGCATTGATCACTATAACCTCCGTTTCTATCTCAAATGAAACGACAATTCTGTATCTTTGCGTTTCCACCCTGTAGCGCCACTGAAAATCATCTTTAAAAAAATGCTCTTCACCTTCCTGAACAACACCCCTTGCGAGAACATTAAGCACAGTGGAGGCAGTGATATTTCTCTCCAACATTCGCTTTTCGGCATATTCCGTAAATTGAATATCACCACCATTCAAGATACGAGTAAGTAGTTTCCTAACCTCTCCCTTGGCCATCTTCTTAGTGGCTAAATTGTTCTTATCGGATAAATTATCCATCTAGGTTAAAATATATACAACACCGCTGCCGTGTAGTCGATAAAATTCTGGCAGCCTAACCCTTCTAGCCCCTGATATACCAAGGACACTTTTCGCTAGTCGACTAAGTGTATCAAATTGTTTATAAGGAGAAGCTATGAAGCATTATTCAATAGAAATTAAAGAACAGATTTTAAAAGAGATCGAAGAAGTGGGAAACATTACCCTGGTTTGTAAAAAGCATGGGATTAAGCGTACTACAGTTATGAATTGGATTCATAAAACGAAGAACAAAAGCAAAATCAGTGAGCAAAAAATTGCACGGGAATTAAATAGAAAAATTAAAGACCAAGAGCTTGAGATCGCCGTTTTAAAATCATTGTTAAAAAAAACATTCCCACTGTGGAACAACGAAAAACCACTGTCTTAGAGTTTAAGCGCAAAGGTGTTTTTACAAAAGTTTGTGCGGTGGCAGGAGTTTCTAGATCCTGCGTTTATTTTCGAAGAAAAGTAGAAATTGTGAGTCCACCTGGGAGATCACCTCCTGGGTTTACCATTAATCGTGATGGCGCAGTTGTTTTGGATCAAACGATTGTTACTATGCTGAAGGAATATCGATCCTCCATTGAATTTGCCAATGGTGGAGGCGCGCGGAAGCTTTCCAAATATCTTGCTATAGAGAAGAGAATCTATATAAATCACAAGAAAATTTATCGTCTATGCGATGAGTACGATCTGCTTTTGTTTCGGCAGGAAGATAAGAAAAAGAAAAAATTTAAGAAGAGCCGGTGCGAATATCTAGAAGTAAAAAATCCGAATGAGCTCTGGCAGTTTGATTTAAAATATATTTGGATTCATGGGGAGAATCGCTGGTGTTTTTTTCTAGGATTTATTGATGTAGTAACGAAAAAAATTACAGGCTGGTATATAGGGAAAACTTGCAAAGCAGGAGATTTAGTATTTACGCTAAACCAAGCGATTAAGAATGAAAATATTTCCTCGGATCACCCGCTCGTGATCCGAAGTGATAATGGGCCGCAGATGAGCTCCAATCGATTTCATTTTTATTTAAAAAATTTAGAGAAGAAATTAACTCATGAATTTATCCCGCCAAGGTCGCCAGATCGCAATGCATACATCGAGGCATTTAATTCAATTTTAGAAATCGAAGTGCTGCAAGTAAGATATTTTAGAAATTATGAAGAAGTTTACGAAGCAATGGTGCGATTTATAGATTTTTACAACAACCGCAGGTTGCACGGATCAATCGGTGATCGAAGTCCAAAAATGTTTATTGAGGGGTTAAAAAATGGCTCAATTACGCCTAGAGTCGTCGCGGTCTAAATGTCTTTAATAAAGGGGTTGACGGGTGTGTCGAGATTTTAATTGATCCAAAATTAATAGTAACGCCTCTACACCTGGACGATGTCGCGTATGCTGATGGGGACGAATATGACGACATCACAAAATGCACGGATGACGATTTAGTTATGAAAACTTTTATTAAGAACAGGTGTTGGTCAAATGAAAAAGAATTTCGTTTGATAAACCGAGAAAAAGCTAATTGTAGAATTGCTATACCCGGACGAATAAGTGCGATTATTTTTGGAGTTTTTACACCCACTCACGATGAAAAGATCGTTAAACAGATTTTTCAAAATAGAGCCGACATTTCACTTTTTCGCATGAGAATGAATCACGCAACTAAGTCCTTGCAACGTTCGGCCGTCGATGATTGGGGCGCCTAATACAGGAATGTTTAACAAAATAACCATTATGATGAACATAAGTTGGCGGCGCTTATGAATTCATTTGGTTCTTGAGTAATTCGAAGCTGATACGAATCTTTGTACTCGTCGAATTGGGCGATTGATCTTTTTTCAACCGAAGTAACTCTAGAG
>JAHFLM010000028.1 GCA_023244865.1 Candidatus Harrisonbacteria bacterium
ATCATGAAAATAATCGCGGCTTTCGCAGCTCTAATCTCTTCGGTGACAATTGATCTATATCTTTTATCTCTTGGAGCTAATGTTAAACTATCAGCCAAGTCAAAATCGAAATCTAGTAAATCATCAATGTCTAAAACCGACAAAGATCTTAAAATGGCCTCTCTCATCGTTTTTCGACGACTCATTAAGCCACTAAGACCAAAGGTCTTCAGTCCCTTATAAGTATTCTTTTTTTCAACAATCTCTCCGGATCTCGGCTTCAACCTTGGTAATTTCAATTCTTCGGCTAACATATCAGCTAATTCCTCAAGCGAAACTTCCACGTCACGTGTATGTCCGCTACCGGGTTCCGAGCCAGCTTGACCTTCACCGTCGCCCTGATTTCCACCAGTACCAATCGGCTGACCAACCTCGCCCTCACCCTGAGACACACCTTTTCTGCCATTATTACCATGTCTAAATCTCGGCTCATTAATCGAAGGCACTGGAATAGTTACAAGTCTCCTGCCCTGTCGACCAACCATCTCACCATGAGTAATAAATTTTTTAAGATCTTTTCTAACCTTACCCTTTAAGATTTCTCTAGCCCTTGCTAAGTCTCTATCTATTTGAGAACTCATAAGACACCTCCTTAAGTTGCTTAAGCCCTTGAGCCAAAACAACCGACAAAGAAAAGAAAAATAAGATTTTCCTATTAAATACTCAAAGAACTGCCCAATACAAGATAAAAATAAATCTAAAAAAAAGCAACCCTTTACAGGTTGCTAAATAAGTCATAAAGCTATTCAGCCTTCTGATCACCGCGAGCAAAGATACTTGCCACATATTGCAACACATCCGTCGCACATACGTCACAGTAACCATTTTTCTCCAAACGCGCCTTCACAATATCAATCTTCTCTTGAGTATCTTTATCGATCACGGTCGAAACCAACGACGTGAGCTTAATCGTATCCTTCTGATCTTCAAAAAGCTTGAGTTCGAACGCCTTAGTCAGACGCTCATTCTTCTTGTAGTCAAACTTCTTACCATCAAGCGCCAAAGCACCGATATAATTCATAATTTCACGTCGGAAATCATCTTTTCGAGTTTCCGGAATATCAATCTTTTCTTCAATCGAACGCATCAAACGCTCATCAGGCTGCTCTTCATTGCCAGTAAACTTGTTCTTAATCTTCTCTCTTTGGGTGTAAGCCTTCACGTTATCAATGTAATTACCGCTCAGACGCAGCAAGGCATCTTCATCAGCCGAAATAGCCATTTGCACGTCTCTTTTAACCAAGTCAGAATATTCGTCTTTAATAACAGCTAATAAATCTTTGTAACGCTTTCTATCTTCTTCAGTCCCCACTTTAGAATCATCCTTCAAGACTTCTTCGATCTGCCTCAAAACCATGAATGGGTTAACACACTTAAGTGCCTCGCCCTTATCACCCATGGTTACCAAAGCATTTGCCAATTGAGTCTGAATAACTCTTGGAGACACACCGCTCATACCTTCATTTTCAGCTTCCTCGCGCAAACTCACCACATTATCTTCCGTAAATCCCGGAATATTCTTACCATTATAAAGCTGCATTTTTTGGAGTAGTGACAATCCATGATGCTTTGGCTCCTTCAAGCGAGTGAGCAAAGCCCAAGCCGCTGCCATTCTGAAAGTGTATGGCGCAATATGTCTTCCAAAAAATTTACGCCCGTAATCTCTCTTATAAATCTCCTCTTCTTCAGCTAAAGTTACGCCGTAAGGGATGGTGATTCTAATCGTTCTATCTCTCAAAGCTTCCATTCCCTCATTCTTAATGAATTTTCTATATTCCGGTTCGTTAGTGTGACAAATAATCACAGTGTCTAAAGCCGTCTGAGCAAATTTCTTCGGTTTAATCTTGTGCTCTTGAGTTGCCCCAAGCAGATCATAAAGAAACGCCACATCAAGCTTCAACACTTCCACAAACTCAATGATACCTCGATGAGAAACCTGAAATTCACCGTTGAAATTAAACGCTCGGGGATCCGTGTCGCTTCCGAAAATTACTTCATTGCGATTACTCACCTCACCCGTCAACTCGGTTGAATCCTGATTCTTTTCATCTTTAGGCTGGAAAGTAGCAATACCCACTCTTCGAGCTTCAGACAAAGTAAATCTCTCAACTTGAATATTTTCCCGAATCATTCTCAAAAAATCACCGTCATATTGCTTGAGCAGCTTCTCATACACATGGAAACATGCCGGGCAAAGCTCGGTCATTAAGTGCTCGTAATTCGTAATACCGAGAGATTTCAAAAAGACTTCTCTCTCTTGCATCGGAATAAGCTTCAATGGATCCTCTCGCATTGGACATCCAAACCACTCACCATCATAAAATTTCTTAGTTCTTTCAGGATCGGCAAAACCGAAATACGCCTGAGACTTCCAAGAAAAACTATGCAGAGCGCCATCTGGAATGTACGAATAAGCCTCTAACCCAGCTTTCAAGCGAGATGCGATCGTACTTTTTGCCGATCCCACAGGACCAAGAAGCAAAAAAGCTCTTCGTTCTTGACCATAACCCCGCGAAGCAGATTCAACTTGCTTCATCATAATATCCAAATTGAAATCAATACCAAAAATCGCTTGCGCGCCGCCATGCTCTTTATCATCAAAAAAGAAATAATGCGGCACCTGCCGTCTTACAAATCTCGACTTCCGCATCTCAGTACCCTCAAGCATAATCATGTCGTAAAGTCTCTGATAAGCATTACGCGCTAAACCAGGCTTCTTACTAACAAGTTCGCAATAATTTTCAAAACTACCCGTCCAATCAATCTCACTCGCTTTTCTTGAATCAGAATATCTTCGAGACATTAAAGCTAAAGTTGCACCCAAATTTTCAGTTTGAATAAGAGTATTATCACTCATAAAACACCTCCCCTTCTCTGGAGAAAGCTTGGCAAAAAATTACCAAGCTAAGAAAAGACAACTTGTCAAAGTTCCGAAAGTTATTCTATAACATTTACTTCAAAGGTCAACTCCTTGACGCAATATAAAAAAGTGTTTCAACTTACCAACCAACATAAAATTTGGGTAGAATAAAAAGAGGTTTTGGAACGTGACGGAAGAAAAATTGCCGGTTTCATGTTGTCCGTTTCCCCTTAGGACAACATGAAAATTTTTCTGAGTCTGAGGGATAAAAACACGCTAGTGTTTTTAATCCCGTTTCCAAAACCTCTTTTTATCCTACCTAATACCCACCCATCATGGATCCACGCGAATTATCATCCGAAGATTTTTCTTTCTCTGGTAAATTCACCACTACCGCTTCGGTAATCAAAAACAAGGAAGCCACCGAAAACGCATTATTAAAAGCCGTCTTCGCTACCTTGTGTGGATCGATAATTCCTAGCTCAAAAAGTTTTCCATAAACTCCATTTGCTGCATTAAACCCAAAATCATCTTGCCCCTGCATCACCTTGTCTAAAACCACACCAGCATCATACCCAGCATTCAAAGCAATCTGCTTAATTGGCGCAAGTAAGCCATCATAAACCAACTGCGCTCCAGAAAGTCTCGCCAAAGATTCATTATTAGCCTTATCCATGCCGGCCATTAAGCCCGTCACAGCTTGCGCTCCTCGCACAAACGCCACACCGCCACCCGGCACAATTCCCTCCGCCACCGCCGCCTTAGTGGCCGCCACCGCGTCTTCCACCCGATGCAAAATCTCCTTCTGCTCCACCTCGGTCACCGCTCCCACTTTAATTACTGCGACTCCCCCCGAAATCTTCCCTAATCTCTCTAATAATTTTTCCTTATCAAATGAAGATTCGGTTTTCACAAGCTCCGCTCGAATCTGATTCGCTCGCTCCTCAATTTTATTTTTCTCCCCTGCCCCACCCACAATCACCGTATTATCTTTATTAGACACCACTCGCCTCGCTAGCCCTAAATCTGCCAATTCCACACTTTCTAATTTCTTTCCCAAATCATCCGTAATAAAAGCTGCTCCGGTCACAATCGCAATATCAGCCAATATTTCTTTTCTACGATCACCAAAACCCGGCGCCTTGATCGCTAAACAATTAAAAATTCCACGCAACTTATTCAAAATCAAAGTCGTTAAAGCCTCACCATCCAAATCATCGGCAATAATTACCAAGTCTTTTTTCCCAGCCTGCAATAATTTCTCAAGCAATGGTAAAAGTTCGGCTACCAAACTAATTTTCTTATCCGTCACCAAAATATGAGCATTCTCAAACGACGCCTCCATCCGCTCCGTATTCGTAATCATATAAGGCGACACGTAGCCCCGATCAAACTGCATTCCCTCCACCATTTCGGACTCAATGCCTAAGGTTTGAGATGATTCCACGGTCACCACCCCATCCTTTCCAATCTTTTCAATCACATCCGCAATCAACTGCCCAATTTTCGGATCGCGACAAGAAATCGTGGCCACCTGAGCAATCTTTTCTTTAACACCCACCGGCTGCGCCACTTTTTCCAGACTTAGAAGAACCATCTTTCGCGCCTCCTCCATCCCAGCTCGCAAAGCCACCGGGTCCATTCCCGCCGCCACCCTCTTGATCCCCTCATTAATAAAAGCCTGGGCCAAAACCGTCGCCGAGGTCGTCCCATCTCCCGCCATATCACCAGTTTTCGAAGCTACCTCCTTCACGAGTTCCGCCCCCATATTCTCCACCGGATCAGCCAAAGTAATCTCCTTAGCAATCGTCACCCCATCCAAAGTAATCATCGGTGAGCCATAACCTTTATCCAAAACCACCGCCCTACCCTTGGGTCCAAGCGTTACTTTCACAGTATTTGCCAACTTATCCACCCCCGCCTGAAGCGCCAACCGCGCCTTATCATTAAATAAAATTTCTTTTGCCATATTATAATTTAATAGTTAAGAATTAAGATTTAAGAATTAGAAAACAGAATTTATAATAAATTCAATTTCTTAATTTCTAATTACTAACTCTTAATTTATGTTTTTTATTATTTTCTTATTCCAAAATTCCCAAAATATCCGCTTCCTCTGCAATCAAATATTTTTTTTGGTCCAGCTCAATCTCATCCGGGCCATACTTTTTAAATAAAACCCTATCCCCGACTTTCACATTCATAGCGCGAACCTCCCCCTTTTCATTCACTCTTCCTGAACCAACCGCGACCACCGTTCCCATCTGCGGCCTTTCTTTATCACTCGAATCCGGTAAAACCAAGCCAGACTTAGTAGTTTTATTAGCCTCTTCGGGCTCAATCAATAATTTATCAAATAAAGGTTTTAATTTCATATGCCCAAATCATAATGTTTTCTCTACAAATGTAAATCCCCAGCATGTCCTGCTGGGGATATATTTTAAAAATAAATCAACGACGACGCCTTCTTGTAGATCTTCGAGTTCTCTGCTTTTTAGGCACACTTCTCAAAGTCTCGACATACCGCCTTGGATAAGCCGCCCTAATCGCTTCATTAATTAAACTTTCCAACTCTTGTTCAAACAGCAGCCTAGCTTCAGGCTCCATTGTGCCATTGGTCAGCTTAGCCACAATCAATCGCTTCACATACTTGTGTCTCTTGTGATGCCGATCCTTTAGGTGATGCGCATCCGAACTCTTAACCTGAATCGGAAACCACAATTCTCCATAAGAAGAGACACTAACCCAAACATCTACTCCTTCTCTATCGGACTTATCATTCTTGTCGGAATGAATAATTCGGGTAATCCGCCTTCCGTCCAAAAAAGGCTTCTTTTTCAGCTTCCACTCAAATAATACATTCGAAACAAAATTTTCAGCTTCTATTCCCGGATCAACAGAAGGCTTAACACGATGATCTGAATTTGGAGTTGTCAAAGGTTTTCTCCCTCGGTAGGCCGTAGCTTTTTAAGCGTAGGCTATCCTTAGATACGCGGTAGCTGTCAGGTAAAAGCGATCTTTAAAAAGAAGCCAGAACTAATCTCATTATTGCTCCCTCTGAAAAGAAAAGGCAAGGGCAGAAGAAGAATTAAAAGTTAAGAATTAGAAATTAAGAAAAAGAACATATTTAAATAAATTCCACTTCCTAATTTCTAATTCTTAAATCTTAATTATT
The DNA here is from genome assembly GCA_023244865.1 of Candidatus Harrisonbacteria bacterium. Lineage (GTDB taxonomy): Bacteria > Patescibacteriota > Minisyncoccia > UBA6257 > UBA11618 > JAHFLM01. The sequence goes on from JAHFLM010000028.1 coordinate 6,075, forward strand.
TGCCCTAGGCCGAAACCACAATCTCACCTCGTTTTCATTAGTAATTAAAACCGAATTACTACTCCCCAAGTACCTCAAAGACCTCTTCATCTTCCACTCCTGAATTTTTTGTAATTTTTTTTCTAACCAATCAGAACAAACTCTCTCAAATCTTTTTTTAAACCAAGTATCTTCCCCTAAAATTAAAATTGGTGATTCTAAAAATAAATCATTTATCTTTACACCCACCCATTCATTTCTTAAAAGAAATCTTCCTAACCACTCACCTGTACCGTAAATTAATTTTAAATTCCCTAAAACTTTTTTATCATATTCATTTCTAGCAAATTCTAAATCAAAAAAATCTCCTACCACAAAATGATTAAAACAAAATCCATCACCCCCCTTCACAAAACTCGTCCGCCTTCCCACCAACCCAAAAAATAACAAAACAAAAAATCTCGCCGTAAATACTCTTCCCCCCTTAACAATCACCAAAACATCCCAATCCGAATCACTCTCGCTCTCACCCATCGCAAGCGACCCCGCCAAATAAACCTCCCGCACAAAAGGCAAATAAGTAAACCAAGAACTCCACTTCTTAATCCGCCAAAGTTTATTATCTAAGACAATCTCTTTCATTTACCCCGTTAGATATTTATTTAACAAAATATACATAAAATCAAATTCTCTAAATAAAATTATAAAAATAAACTCGGCATGTCATTTTATCTAATGGGGTTAACTAACCTTCTATTTGAGCTAAATCAGTTTCCACCTCTGTCGCTCCCCCTAGAAGTTCAAAATCCTGCCCCGTAATCCTCTTCACATCCTTATTCACCTTTCCAAACTCCTTTAAAGCCTTATTATACGAAGAATTTGTTGTTCCTAAATGCTTCCCTAAAGAAATCATAAAGTCAGCATAGGCCTTCATGTGTTTTCCCAAATCGTTCACCTTACCCATAATCTCCCCTGATTCTTTTTGCATTTTTTCATAACGCAAACCTTGTAATACAGTCTGCAAATAAGCCACGAATGAAGTTGGCGACACAATAATTACCTTCTTATCTCGGTAGGCATACTCAACCAAATCCCGCATGTCGGTCGCCCGCGAACCCACTTGATTTACAATCAAATCATAATAAATCGCCTCCGCCGGAATAAACATAAAAGCAAAATCCATCGTCCCCTTCTCCGGCTTCACATACTTCGCCGTCTCATCAATTCTTTTCTGTAAATCATTTCGAAAATCTTTTTCGTAGCGCGCTCGATCCTCATCATTTTTCGCCTCCGCCAACCGATTATAATTTTCCAAACTAAACTTTGAATCCACTGGGATCAATCTTTCACTATAAAAAATCACCGCGTCCACAATTTCATTATCCCCCAAATCATACTGCATCTTGTAAGCCCCCGGCGGAAAAATATTCTTCAACAAATTTTCCAAATAAAATTCCCCAAGCACCCCACGCTGTTTCGGATTTTTTAAAATGTCCTGAAAACTTTTAAATTGATCCGCAAAAGACAAAACCTGCTTATTCGACTCATTCATCTTCACTAAGCCCTCCGTCACATCCCGAATAATTTTATTCGTTTCCATCGCCTGCTTCTGCACCATCTCGGTCACATTCCCATGCGTTCGCTGATTAAAATCTCGGGTATCCCGCATGTGATTCGTGATCTGCTCTTTCAAATCATTAATCTGACTTTGATTCTGCTGCTTCAAATCATTCAACTGATTCTGCATCAAGCCAAAACCCTGATCATTATTATTCTTCATACCCAACTCGCCAAACTTCTGCTTCAAAAAATAAATTAAAAAAGCGGCAGCCACCACGACCACCACCAAAACCACAATCAACAAAGTTAACTCCATCCCCTAAAGTTAATCCGCGAGTCTTTTTTAGTCAAAAAAAATTCCCAGCACCCTCAATCATCAAGCTTAGTAAAAAAATAAAGTCTTAAATTTTGGTAAAATTCGAGGTGCAAGCGAGGACGCCGTGAGAGACACGCCTAGTGCCTCGGAACGGGAACCGCAGCGAGCAACAAAGAAGTTTGCTAAAATTTAAGACTTTATCTAATTGCAACCAGGGCCAGTGGGAGTAACTTCGCAATACACAGGTCTAAGCACCTTCACCTCAATACTCGAAGAAAATGGAATATTTTTCTTATTTAAACAGCTCAAGGTAAATGTAGTGGTTCTGCCAATGGTCGTCCCCACCGTGCCACCTTTTGGATCCACCACACCCAAATCTGAAATATTACACTTAGTCGCATTCCTACAACTCCAAGTTAATTCTAAAGAATTCTGAGGCTTAATTAATAAAGTTCTACTCGCGGAAAAATCACACTCCGCTAAATCGCTCACACAATCACTACTCGTCACCCCATAATTTACCCCCTTAAAATTAATCCAGCCAAGCACTGCCCCGCCCCAAGCATAACCCGAAAAATCACATGAATTAGGCGTCAAAATATTTTTCTTCACTCCATAATTCGCGCCCGACATTTTTATCCATCCATCAAACCCACCCGTATTAGTAGCATCTCCACTACATTGCCCGAGTGGTGCCGCCACACACGCTCTCGCCCAACCGCTCACCAAGCCAGTCTTATTATCAATCTTCGGCGCGCTAAAAGGCCCACTCGGAAAATTAGACAATCCTAGTCCAGAAAAACTAATCCAGCCGATATTTTCGCTCCAAGCAAACCCAGAAAAAATTCCCGAAGCATCATCTACATTCACTCCATAACCCGAGCCATTAAATTTTATCCAGCCCACATTTTCACTCCAAGCATAACCCCGCAAACTCGCCGCACGAGAAGTGCCCGCCAAAAATACCCCCACGACTATCAATAAAAAAGTTTTAAAAATATTTTTCACAAAAACTAAATCTTTTTATACAAAGCCGGATCACACCCAGCTGGAGCGGTTTTAGAACAAGACAAACCATCGCTAGTCACTCTAATGCTTTTATACCCCCAATCCGTAATCTTGCCAGAATTACAAGTTATAAAACTCACAATCTGCACCGCTGCAAGCGAGCTACTGTCAGCCGCACAGCGACACGCCACCCCCTCCCAAGCACAACTCCCAGCCGCCACCACCGAATCCGGCCAACTTGTTCGCCTCACCCCACCCAAAGTAATCCCACCTCGAGCAGTTAAATCACCCACTTCCAAATCACCCGCCTTGGACTGCAAACCAGTCCCCGTCGTAATCGGCGCCGCCACATTCCCATTTGGTGGAATCCCACCAGGCTCAGTAAAAGCTAAAACTAAAACATGACTCACGATCACAGAAAAGAAAACCGCTAAAAATATTTTTAAATACTGCTTCATAATTTAATTATAACAAACTCATTATTTTTATTTTTTAACACCAGAAACACAAAGCCTTAACGACCTTACTTACCACTTTCACCACCGCCTTCGCCCCATCCTTTATCCCACCAACTATCGAGTCAACCACCCTTTCAAGTAAATTATCGCCACTTCCAAAATTTTTATATTGATACAACCCCGCCGTACACCTTTTGTCAGATGCAGCACACTGCGCCCGACCAGTCGTCACATTTAAATAAAAATCTCCCGACTCAGTCAGCACCCCAGCCTTGCAAGTTTTATAAGATAAAATCGCCACCGACAAGCCAGTCGAATCATCTTCTACACATCTACAAGCCGTCCCCTCCCAATTACACCCCACCCCACTCTCAATCCCAGGCCAACCAGTTCGCCTCACCCCACCCAAAGTAATTCCATTTCTTCCTCGAAGATCGCCCACTTCTAGATTCCCATTCTTTACCTGCCTCACCGAACCAATATTTAAAGGCGCAACAGAATTATTATTTGGCGCCGTGTCAGTCGTATCTGAAAAAGCCACCACGCCAAAAAATCCAAAAACCAAAACTATTAAAATCAAACCCGCTCCCCTAAAAAATCTCGCCATATAAAATAAGTATAGCAAATTTAAGAATTAAGATTTAATAATTAGAAATTAGGAAATAAGTATTATTAAAATAAATTCAATCTCTCAACTCTTAATTAATAACTCTTAATTTCTATTTTGTGGATAACCACCGCTAACACTAAAAAACCACATCGGTTAAAATTAATTAGTGAGCAAATATTCTAAACAAGACAGATTCCTGAGTTGGGCTGGTTGGCTCTTAATTATAGTCGGCATTGGTGGGTGGCATTTAGGTAGTAGCCTCTCTCCACAATTAAACTTTGGCGAAAATGAAAACCTCGCCCATCTTTTAGTTGGCATCATTATGCTATGCGGCGCCTACGGCATTACTACCACTAAAGATTTAAAAACCGCGATCATTGGCTTAGTCGGCATCACCGCTCTCACATATAGCATCGTCGGCTTCTATATTCCCCAAATCCCATTTTTCAATTTCGAAACCACCGACAATATCTTCCACCTCTTTATCGCCATCTTCGCCTTCAACGCCATCTTCTACAGTCACTGCACCTGCGAATTTATCCCCGAAGTAAAAAAAGTAGTGGCCACAGTAGCCAAAACAACTAAAAAAAGAGGCCGCCCAAAAAAATCTTAAAAATCAACAAACAAAAAACTCCTTTTGGGAGTTTTTTGTTTCCCCAAACACAACTAAAGTGATCGTCGATTAATACTTTTAGAACATGACGGAAGAAAAATTGCCGGTTTCGTGTTGTTCGTTTTCCTAGAACAACACGAAAATTTTTCTGAGTCTGAGGGATAAAAATACGCTGGTATTTTTAAT
>JAHFLM010000071.1 GCA_023244865.1 Candidatus Harrisonbacteria bacterium
ACACCAACTTCATTGATGATAATAATGTCATCGCCGTAGGTAGCCTTACGCCACTTATCGGTCGCTAAATCACGGGTGGCATAAAGTGAGGCGCCATCTTTTTTCAAAATCATGAGCGGCGGCAAATTAAAATTTTCTAAAAAAACTAGGTGCGCGCCCTGACTTTCTTGTAATAATTTATGCTTTTTAAGCTCTTCTACGATATCTTTTAATTTATCTTCAACGAAACTTTCGCCAATATAAGTATCGAACTTAATATCTAAACGATTATAGACATTATTAAATTCAGCGAGAGACCAAGCGATGCACTTTTGCCAAAGTTTAGTAATTTCAGGATCGTGTTTTTCCAATAAGGTGAAGGCGGCACGCGCTTCATCTTCGAGCGTCGGATCTTTTTCGGCTTCCTCGGTAAATTTTTGATATAATGCGACCAAGAGTTTTACTGGATTAGTAGAAGCCTCTAACTCGGCTTCGTTACCCCATTTCTTAATAGCTACGATCTGCTTACCAAACTGCGTCCCCCAATCACCCAGGTGATTGTCACGAATAACATCGTAGCCACAAAAATCAAAAAGGTTAGCAACAGCTTGGCCAATAATAGTGGAGCGAAGATGACCGATGCCGAAGGGCTTGGCGATATTAGGCGAAGAATATTCAACAATTACTTTTTGATTTTGCCCCGAAGTATTACGACCGTAGTTGGTTTTATTTTTTAAAATAGAAGAGATTTCTTTTTCGAAAAAACTTTCGGTGAGATGGAAATTGATGAAGCCAGCACCAGCAATATCAATTTGATCGATAGTGTCTGGTAAATGTTTTTTTAGTTCTTCAAGTAATTTTTCGGCAAAAACTCGAGGTGCGATACCCTCTAACTTACCGCCAATTAAAGCAGCGTTCGTAAAATAATCACCGAATTCTCGGGTGTCGGGTCGCTCCACCACAAAATCAAAATCGGGAGACCCTAGCTTTGCGAGAGCGGTTTTAATAAGTTGAATAATTTCGGCTTGCACAGTAATCAGAATATCGTTTTTTAAGCCTTGTGCCTAGTAGGACCACTTGAAATTAAGCGTGCCGCTAGCATCATAAAGCAACACCGAATTAGCTTCCTTGGCTAAAGAATTTTTGGTGGAGTAATAAAGATCCAACTTATCGCCACCCCTATAGCCAGAGTGAGCAATGAGAAACTCGCCTTGAGCCTGAACGATGCCATGAAAAGATTCCTTACCAACCAAGACGTACTCTTTACCACTCGTGGTTTGTTTTTTAAGAGTATAGCCCTCGAGGTTTACTGGGACGATATTAGGATTATAAATTCTTACAAACTCGTCATAGTTGCCACCCGTCTCTGAACTGGCTTGCACCGCTCGAATAACAAGATGATTAAGATTGGAACTGGTCGATGACGACTCAGAATCAGCGACAATCTTGGAGTTCGTGGTGTTATTAGACGAAGTGGAACTTGTGGTTCCGACTCCAGTATTCGAAGAAGTTTCGGTTTCTGGATTGGTAGTGCCACTAGAAGATATTACTAGATCGCTGGCCGCCACTTTTTTTACCCAGGTGAGATCGGGCTTTCTTAAATAGACGCCCTCGTCTTTAAAAGTAGTTAAGTCTACCTCGTCGACTAACCTGCAATGAGGGTCAAAAATCCTTAGGGTATCGAGGGTGCGACTATAAAGACCAAAATAATTAGAGTTATTTCTGGCTTCAAATTCGCTAGAAGTATCTGAAAGAAAAACGTTAGTGGGAATAGAAAAGTTAACCGCGCTGGTTTTACTAACCACCTGATAGCCGCCAAAAAGTAACTGCTCGGCCACCACCTTTTGAAATTTAAAGCCCTGCTTTTCAAAAGCATCATAAATTTTAATTTCAGAAAAAACTACCGGGGCTAGGATCGGTTCGAGGTCGGTCTCAAAATTACACTTGGAAAAATCTTTAGTCTTTGGAGACCCTGAAGTAGTGGGTGTTGCATGAGGAATAATGTCCGAAATGTTTGCTTTTAATTTTAAGTTGGTGGACCTAGTTGGAGCGACTTCTTCCTTAGCCATAACCTCGTCGACAATAACTGACTTTGAGCCGTGCCAATTAACGAAAAAATAAAACATAGCCTGACACGCCACTAAAACAAAAATTAAGCTGAGAATAATTTTACTAAATTTCCCTGAATCCATTTGTCTGCTTTTTTATCATGAGGAATGATTTTTTAATATTATTGACGGATTTTAAAAATCGAATTTAATTGTGCCACGCTCGTCAGTGCGCCAAAGTTTGGCGCCTAATGAACCAACTAAATCTAAAACCTGCTTGGTGGGATGACCGTAACTATTTTTGCCAACACTAATGACTACATCATGAGGATTAATGGTTTTTAGAAAATTAACTCCGGTGGATTTTTTGGAACCATGGTGGCCAATTTTTAAAATATCTAAACCTGCTAGATCAAACTTTTGAAGTAGAAGATTTTCGGTTGGAAAGCCAATGTCGGCTGTAAAAAGCACTCTTTTACTACCAAGATCGCCAAGAAAGACCAAGCTACCTTCATTATCACTTGAAGCATCTCTATAATTCCCAGTCGGGGAAAGAGTGGTCAAAAGATTGTTCTTAAATTTAATTTTATCTCCCGCTCCTAAAGTAAGAATTTTAATTTGACGAGCTCGTGCTTCGGCAAGGAGTTCGTTGTATTTGGCATCATGACTTTTCTTGCCGTTGGCAATCAAAAGACTAATTGAGTCGCGCTTCAAAATTTCATAAAAGCCGCGGTAATGATCGGCATCTGAATGGGTAATGATAGCAATATCCAAATGAAGTCCTGGTAAAATTTTATCTAACTCATTGGCAGCTTTAGCGTCACGCCCAGCATCAATCAAAATGTTTGCTTCACCGAAATTAATCAGAGAGCTGTCCCCTTGACCGACATTTAGAAAGTAGAGGCCCGCGGCTCCAACCCCTCCAAATAAAAATAATT
>JAHFLM010000029.1 GCA_023244865.1 Candidatus Harrisonbacteria bacterium
TCTTTAGAATATTCAAGAATTTCGATGAGGCAAATTGACCAAGGTTTATAGATGTAGCAAAGAAGCCGAATGGCAGAGCGGGTTTCGGAATTGCCCCGAGAATAACGCCAAATGATTTTGACGCTCATGATGAGAAACTTAGCCAACGCCAATAAACCAATAAGAATCAGAAAAGATGAGATGTAAATCAAAAGATGTTGCACGATCTATCCTTTCCTGAAAAAGATAGGTTTTCAAAAAACTACTTGTATCTTAGGTGGTACAAAGAAAAAACGCTAGAGTTGTCATTCTCACGCACCCGTCTGTCATCCCGGACCCACTTGTACTCAAATGGAAATGATCCGGGATCCAGTACATTAAGAAACTATTATAATATTTTATATTGAACTGGATCCCGGATCTATTCCGACCGAGTACGGTCGGGTGCGGGATGACAGAGGGGGGAAATAACGAACGGGAACTAACCAATCTTCCAAAATCTATGTTTGCCGATTTTTAAAACTTGGTGGGAATGGGGTTGGATTTCTAAAGTAACCGATGAGACAGTATCTTGATCGAGCTTGATGCCGCCTTGCGTAATGAGACGCCGGGCTTCGCCCTTACTTGCCACTCCCCCTAAAACTAAGACGTCTAAAATATTAGTCGCCTTATCTAAATGAAGATTTTGGATGTCTTCGGGATTTTCTTTTTTGGAAAAAGTTTTGACGAAATTGGCTTCGGCTTTTTTCGCCTTGGCTTCACTATGCAACACGCGCACTAAATAAGTCGCGAGCCTCAACTTAGCTTCCTTAGGATGTTCTTCTAAATTAAAAGTCATGTCGGTCAAAAGTTCGTAGTAGTTAGATAATTGCGCGTCGGGCACGCTCATGATTTTGCCGAACATTTCGCTGGGCTCATCCATTAAAGCGATATAATTACCCTTACTCTTACTCATTTTCTGCACGCCATCGGTACCTAAAATTAAGGGGACGGTTAACACATCTTGAGGGGTCTGGCTCATTTTATGCATTAAATCTTTGCCGGCTAACATATTGAGAAGTTGGTCACGGCCGCCGAGCTCAAGGTCGGCTTCTAAAACAACGGAATCGTAGGCCTGCATGGCGGAATATAATGGCTCATAATACCCCACCGGCTTGCCTTCGATAATTCTTTTTTTAATATCCTCACGTTCGGTTAATTGCTGAAGCGTAAATTGCCCCATGAGTTTCAAAACATCGTGGAAATTAAACTTATTAAACCATTCGCTGTTATAGCGAACTTCGGCTTGAGAGAGATTGATGATTTTGCCAGCCTGCTTCAAGTAACTTTTCATGTGTTCCTTGATCTGCTCTTTGGTGAGCGGCTCGCGGGAACCAGCGCGGCCAGTCGGGTCGCCAATCATCGCCGTAAAATCCCCGATAATTAACACTGCTTGATGGCCAGCAAACTGAAAATCAGCCAGTTTTTTTAACACCGCCATGTGGCCTAAATGAAGATCGGTTGAAGTTGGGTCGATGCCGAGCTTGATTCTGAGCTTTCTTTGACCGGATAACTTGGTTAAAAAGTTAACTTCATCAATTAACTGCTCTACACCGCGCTTTAGAAAATCAGGGAGTTGGTTTTGCATACGAATACCTTAATATAAACAAAAAAATGATCTGGGCGCTAGGCGCTGAGAGTCGATGTGCATAAGTTTTGGTTGTGATTTGAATATTCTACGAGTAATATTAAGCTATATGGAAAAAACTAAGTTGCCTGGTTCTTATTTTTTATTACTTGGCGCTGGCTTGCTTGCTTTGATGATTTTGGTCGTTAGTAATGATTCACAGGTGGGGGTTAAGGCTGATGAGGCGGCCAATATACGTTGTTCACAAACTCTTCCACCAAACTGTGGATCCGTGGACGTTACAAATGATGGTAGATTTGGTGACCAATGGAGGTGTGTTGAAATAAGTGGAAAATGTGGGGTAACTGGACCAAAAGGTTCGAATGCTGGTGGTGATCCTTCTGATGAAACTGAAGATGATACAAGCGCTCCTGGAAGAAGTTGCTGCTTAGGCGCCGGCATGATGGGAGTAAGGGATGATAGTGGTGCATGTGTTCCTAAAGCACCTTGCGATACTACAAGCTGTGGGCCTGCTGGGTGCACTGCAAATCCAGCTAGTGGGAATGGAAACGGTACGGGTGGAAACGGAACAAATACAAATCCTAATGCATTATTACTCCCTCCATGTTGGCCAGATAGCGGAACTGTTATAAGCCAAAGATCCTGTACTGATGGAGAAGTGGGAATTATTTATACATTTCAATGCAAAGATGGAAGTAAAAAAGATAGCGGATGCTCAACCGCAAACAATTAGAAACAAAAAACGCCGACTCAACTGAGTGGGCGTTTTTAAATATTAGGATTTTAACTAGTCGGACAGCTAAAAATCTAGGCATTCTTGAGTTACTGGTGCTTTTTTCTTTCTTTTATAAAAAGGCCAAATGGGGCTAAATTCTCGAGCGACTCTCTCTTTGCTGCAAATGGGCCATGCGTTGAGATTTAGACTATCTGAGACCTCTTTTGGCTTAAGTGGATCTTCTTTTTTATCTCTCTCTAGATAAGCTGCCCAAATATCATGATCGCAAACCGAACAGAAAAAATCGCCTGATTGGGTTTTAGTAAAGAGGGGTACGGTTTTTTCACCGCACCGCTCGCAATAGGTCCAGCTAAAATAGCGCCTAGCCCAACGAATACCCCACCAAATTTTCCAACCCTGACTAAGAATTAAAATGAAGATCCACCAAATAGTATCCATGGAATCCTCCTTGGTCAAAGAACTGATTTGGACATTATGCCACTTTTTATTTAAAAAGCAAATCAAAAAACACCCTATAATTAGGGTGTTTTTTGATAAAAATTATTTAGATTTTTTTACAATCTCGTCGATGACGCCGTAGGTTTTGGCTTCTTCGGCGGAGAGATAATAGTCACGGTCGGTATCTTTCTCGATTTTTTCGAGTTTCTGACCAGTATGCTTAGAGAAAATTTCATTAATACGTGCCTTGAGCTTTAAGATTTGTCTCGCGGTGATTTCAATCTCGGTTGCTTGACCTTCGGCACCACCCATAATCTGGTGAATCATGATTTCGGAGTTTGGGAGAGCTAAACGCTTACCCTTGCTACCTGAAGCTAAAAGGAAGGCCCCCATCGAAGCTGCGAGACCAATGCAAATCGTCTGCACATCAGGCTTGATGTATTGCATGGTGTCGTAAATGGCTAAGCCGGCGGTGACAGAGCCGCCTGGGCTATTAATATAAAGCTTAATGTCTTTTTTAGGATCTTCATTCTCTAAGAAAAGTAATTGAGCGATCACAGTGTTTGCCACTGCGTCGTTAATTAGCCCGCCTAAAAAGACGATTCTTTCTTTTAAGAGCCTAGAATAAATATCGTAAGCTCTTTCGCCGTATTGAGTTTTTTCGATAACTGTTGGAATTAAGTAGGACATATATTTATTAATTAAGATTTAGGAGTTAAGAATTAAGAGATTGAATTCTTATAATGAGTTCCATTTCCTAATTTCTAATTCTTAACTTTTAATTTCTGTTTCTGGTTTATTAAACAAGAAGCTGAAGACCTTTTGATTTTGGATGATGCCGTAGATGTAGTCGTAGAATTCGCCTTCGGTTTTGAAAGTCCCCTTTTCGGTTTCGTGGTGAGTGATCGCCTCGTCTAACTCGGCTTCGGTGGGGTTAAGATTTTCAACTTCGGAAATTTTACTAATCACCAAGTGACCCTTCACCCGTTTTTCGCTTTCGATTTTTAATTTGTTGTGAGACTCTTCGGAGTGATCGTGAATTTGATTGCTCGCATGGAGCTCATCAAAGAAACGATTAAGCATGATGTCTGGCACCTCAATCTTAGACTGGGCCACGATATCTTCAATCGTCTTAGCCTTAAACCTCTCTTCTTCTTTCATCTTTTTCTCAGCTAAAATCCCCTCTTCTAAATTCTTTTTTAGATCAGCGAGATTTTCAAACTTACCCAGAGTTTTCACAAACTCGTCGTTTAGCTCTGGCAGTTCTCTTTCATAAACAGCTTCTAAAACTATTTCAAAATCTAGTTTTTTATTTCTGAGATTTTCCTGCCAATAATCAGCGCCAGTTTCTAAGCTAAATTTAATTGGTTCAGAGCTCGCTAACTTGCCGACTAGTTGCTCCTCGAGGCCGGCTAAAAATCTTCCCTTGCCCAAAACAAATTTTTCTTTAGATAGATTGCCACCAGAGACCGGCTTACCTTCATCCATAGTCTTAATCGAAACCTGCACAACATCTTCATTTTTAGCAGCACGATCTACTAACACGATTTTGGCGCGAGAATTGCGCAACCAATCAACTGTTTTATCGACTTCACCTTCAGCTAACGCCACTTTCTTTAAATTCTCCTCTAGAGCAATCTGATTCTTTCTTGCTAAAGCTCGGTAATCAGGAAGTTCAACTTCTGGAAAAAGCGTGAGAGTCATTTCAAAAGAAATATTTTTTGTATCTTCTTTTAATTCCACGGCAGGCTTATCAATGATCGTCCACTCTTTTTCCTCGGAAACTTCTTTCAAGGAATCTCGCACCGCGTCTTCCAAGGCTGATTCAAAAATCGCATGCGGATTTAACGCTTGATTGGTTAAAGATTCTGGCGCCATCCCCTTTCTAAAGCCGGGGATCGTGACGTTTGATTTCGAGGCCTCGTGAACGCCGTCTAAATAAGGCTTGAATTCCTCAATAGTGTAGGCCACTGAAACCTTCACCTGAGATTTAGCTAATTTTTCTACTTCGTATTTCATTTGATGGTTATAAATTAAGAGTTAAGAATTAGTAATTAGGAAATGGAACTTATTATAACAATTTCAATCTCTTAATTCTTAAACTCTAATTCTTAATTTCTCGGCTCTTTACATCAACAAAGGAATGATGAGTAGAGCTACGATATTAACTACTTTGATTAAAGGATTGATAGCAGGGCCAGCGGTGTCTTTGTATGGATCGCCAACGGTGTCACCAGTGACGGCGGCCTTGTGAGCTTCGGAACCCTTACCACCAAAATTACCGTCTTCTATATATTTTTTAGCATTGTCCCAAGCAGCACCACCGGCAGTCATCGAAAGTGCGATGAAGATCCCGGTGACGATTGTACCCATCAAGAAACCACCTAAAGCGATTGGCCCTAAACCCTTACCCACCAAAACGACAGCGACAATCGGTAAGATAGCCGGCAAAATCATTTTCTTTAAGGCGGCTTGAGTGACGATGTCGACCGCGCGGCTATAATCTGGGCGAGCAGTCCCCTCCATCAAGCCCGGAATCTCTCTAAATTGACGTCTAATTTCTTCCACAACCGCACCAGCAGCGTCGCCAACAGCGCGCATCGTGATCGAAGAGAAGAAGAATGGAAGAGCGCCACCCAAGAAGAGGCCGACGACGACTAAGGGATCGGTTAAATCAAATTTACCACCGACAATTGCCTCAGCATAAGAAGCAAACAAGACGAGGGCGGCTAAGCCGGCAGAAGCAATGGCGTAGCCCTTGGTGACGGCCTTAGTGGTGTTACCCACTGCGTCCAAAGCATCAGTAACCATACGCACATCTTCGGGAGCACCAGACATTTCAGCGATACCACCAGCGTTGTCGGTAATAGGGCCAAAGGAGTCGATCGCAACGATAATACCAGCCACAGAAAGCATGCCTGTTGCGGCTAATGCGATACCTTGAAGCCCGGCTAAGCTGTAAGTTACGAGGATACCAGCGCAGATAACCAAGATTGGTAAGAAGGTAGCCTCTAGGCCAACCGCTAAGCCAATAATAATGTTTGGACCATGGCCAGAAACAGAAGCTTTCGCAATATCTTTGACCGGTCTAAAGCTCTTAGAAGTGTAGTAGTCAGTAATAACCACCATTAAAGCGGTTACCACTAAGCCAGTGATAGCGCTAAAGAATGCAGGATATAGGGCGGCTTGATTAGTCACTAATTCTTTCAATAAAAAGAAGAAGCCAACCGCGGAAATGACGATAGAACCCATCAAGCCCTTATAAAGAGCGCCCATGATCGAGCCATTCTTACCAACTTTCACTAAGAAGCTACCAGCCAATGAAGCTAAAATAGCGACGCCACCCAAAAGTAATGGCAAAGCACTCTTAGTTAAAAGAATTGCGGCAACCAAGGTCACAGCGTAAGTTTCAAAAAGGTCAGCGGCCATACCGGCGCAGTCGCCTACGTTGTCACCTACGTTATCAGCAATAACACCAGGATTTCTTGGATCGTCTTCAGGAATGTTCGCTTCTACTTTACCAACCAAGTCGGTACCCACATCAGCAGCTTTGGTGAAAATACCACCACCGATTCTAGCGAAAATAGAAATTAAGCTAGCACCAAAAGCCAAGCCTACTAATGAGGAGGCATCGCCAATCCACATATATAAGAGGCCGGTTGCGAGTAATCCAAGCGCCACCACTAAATAACCGGTGACGGAACCAGCCTTGAAAGCTAAGTCGAGTGCTCGGCCAACACCTGAACGAGCGGCTTCAGCGGTTTTGTTATTAGAGAAAACCGCGACATTCATGCCGATATAGCCAGCGAGAGCGGAAAAAAGGCCACCAACTAAGAAGCCAACCGCAGCGCTTTGACCTAAGAAGTACCAAAGTAAGAAGGTTAGGATCACGGCGACGACGGCTATGGATTTATATTGACGATTCAAATAAGCGGCGGAGCCTTCTTGAATGGCTTTCGCAATTTCGATCATCTTTTCGTTGCCATTTGGCTGGCGCTTTAGCCACAGCATGATGTAAACGCTATAAATAATAGCTAAAGCGACTGGACCAAACACTAAATAATTAATTAGATTCATGTTTTTTTATGATTTTTATATTTTTTGACTTTAAAATAAGGTGTTTAGACGGATGCCTTTTCCGGACTAGCTTCGGGTTCATTGTCGGCCACGCCGCCCTCCTGAACATCTTCTGGCTTGCTCGCGGAACGTACATCTATCTTCCAGCCAGTTATTTTAGCGGCTAGACGGACGTTTTGTCCACCGCGGCCGATGGCTAAACTTAATTGATTTTCATTCACATAAGCCTTGGCTTCATGCCTTGGTAAAATTTCCACTGAATCGACTTCGGCTGGAGAAAGCGAGTTGCTAATAAAAACCGCTGGATCTTCAGACCATTCGATAATATCTAACTTTTCTTGACCGAGTTCGTTACCCACCGCCATCACTCTCGTCCCTCTTTGACCAACGCATGCACCAATAGGATCAATATTTTGATCGGAAGAACTCACGGCAAACTTGGTGCGGCTGCCCGGTTCGCGAGCGATAGCTTTGATTTCAACAATGCCGTCGGCGATTTCTGGCACTTCGAGCGCAAAAAGCTTACTCACAAATTTTGGATGAGCTCGAGAAAGCAATACACCGGCGCCTCGGCCTTCAGTGTCGACAGCGGCGACATAAAATCTTAAACGATCACCGGCATTATATCTTTCACCGGGAATACAATTTTCGCGATACATCACGCCGATGGCACGGCCTAAGTCGATATAAACATTCCCTCGATCATAACGCTGCACGATACCGCTCACGATTTCGTCTACTTTATCGGAAAATTCTTGCAAAATAGAAGCGCGTTCGGCTTCGCGAATCTTTTGAATAATGACCTGCTTCGCAGATTGCGCCGCAATGCGACCAAAATCCTCTCTTGGTTCAAGGTGAGTGATTAATTCTTCACCGAGCTTAATGCCGGGCTGAATGACCACGGCTTCAGCGAGTAAAATATGCTTGGCTGGGTTGTAGCGAGGGAGTTTGTCGCCGATTTGATCATCGAGTTCTTCGGGCATCTCGGAATCTTCTTCAGAAACCACGTTTTCGACGTCCACAGTGGTATCATCCACTACGGTTTTTACCTGCCAAAACTTAAGTTCGCCGGTTTTTAAATCGGCTTTCGCTTTAATAATCTCGCCTTTTTTGTCGTATTCTCTTTTATAAGCAGTTGCAATGGACTCTTCTACTGCTTCGACGACCTTTTCTGGGTCAATCTTTTTTTCTTCAGCAATTTGCTGAATGGCCTTGTTTAAGCCCTTTAAATCAAACATATTTAGTTTTATTGGGTTTTTATTAGCAATAATGGCCGCCTCGCGGGCGACCATTACAGTAAGATAATGTTAGATAATTATTCATCTAATGTCAAATTTATTGACAATAAAGTCTGTTTTTGGTATAAAATAGGCTGTTTCTTAGCCCTTTAACAATTGAATTCAGGAGAGGGATTGTGGCTGAAAAAAGAACGTCTGTTGGTGTGATTGTTGGTCGTTTTCAAGTACCGAAGATTGGTCGCGGGCATGATTATGTGGTGACAGAAGTGATGAAAAATCACGAAGAAGTTTGTATCGTCTTAGGTTGTAGCGAGGCTCAATTAACACAGAATAATCCCCTTCCAGATGAAGTTCGTGCTTTGATGCTAAGTAATAAATACCAACCAATCATAAATGATAGGGGGTTGTGTGAAATAAATGGCTATCTATGTAAAGACTTAACCATCCTTTCATTAAATGACGCGCCGACTGACGGTGCTTGGTCTAACGATCTTGATTGTCTCTTAGGTGACATTTTCCCAAATGAAAACATCACTCTATATGGTTCGCGAGACAGCTTTGCCTCTCATTACCTTGGTAAGCATCAAGTTGAAAGATTGAGGCATATCCATCTTCAAACTGGCACTCAATCAAGAACTGGGGCGGCAACTACGATCATAGATTCACCGGATTTTCGATCTGGAATCATTTACGCAGCATATCATCGTTGGGCTCGAGTTTACCCCACGGTTGATATCGTGGTCGTGAAACCAAAAGAAAGGCTCGCGCTGCTTGGTCAAAAAGATATTGATGGCGACAAGTTTCGCTTTATTGGAGGATTTGCTGATCCTGACGATGAATCATATGAGGATGCAGCTGTCAGAGAGTTGAGGGAGGAGGCTGGTAAGGATATTAAAACTCAACATCCCACCTCTCTCGGCTAAGCAAGAATTAATGATCACCGGTATCGCGGCATCGAAGACGTCATAATGACGAACTTTTTTAAGGCGGAATGGATTTCTGGTGAAGCAATGGCAGCTGATGACATAAGTAGGACGATCTGGCTTCCTTATGAAGAAGTTGGCCCTAAATTAATCGATACCCACATTCCGTTGGGTTCGATTTTCAATCTTCTGGTGCGTGACGCGGTTGTTTCTCAATAAATCTCAAACCCAAACACAAAGAAAGGTGGCTCAGGAGATGCCTAGATCTTCATTTATTCGTAAAACTGACAGCTATAAAGTAACTCACTTTCCGCAATATCCCGATGGAACAACTCAAGTTTCTTCTTATTTTGAGAGTCGAGGTGGTTATTTTGATGCCACTACTTTCTTTGGCTTGCAGTATATTTTGATGAAACATTTATGTGGTAAAGTGATTAACCTAGAAGACATTAAAAAGTGGGAAAGAAGGTTTGCTCGCCATTTTGGAAACAGGAAACTATTCAATAAGGCTGGTTGGTTGCATATATTGGAGAAGCACGGAGGAAAACTGCCGCTACACATTAAAGCGATTCCTGAAGGCACGACTGTGCCAATAAGTAACGCTCTCATGACAATCGACAATACCGACCCGGAAGTGCCCTGGCTCACTAATTATGCAGAGTCAGTACTTTCCCACGTCTGGTATCCGATGACAGTAGCTACTAATAGCCGTGCCATGCGTGCCATGATCTTCCAAAATCTAGTTGAAACTGGCGATCCTTCGGGAATCGATTTCAAAGTGGTGGATTTTGGATATCGAGGCTCTACCTGCGATGAAGCGGCCGCTATTGGTGGCTCGGCACATCTCGTTAGTTTTATGTCGACAGACAATCTTGCTGCGATCGAATTGCTGGATGATTATTACGGCGCACCAATGGCCGGTTTCTCTATTCCCGCCTCTGAACACAGCACGATGACAAGTTGGGGTAGGGAGAGAGAGGTAGATGCCTACAGAAATATGCTGACGAGATACCCAACAGGATTCGTAGCTGTTGTGTCAGATAGTTATAACGTCTACCACGCTTGTAAGAATTTATGGGGTAAGGAATTGAAAAGAATGGTCATGGATCGTCAGGGTGTGCTGGTTATTCGCCCAGACAGCGGTGACCCCAGAGAAACTCTACCGAAAATTCTCAAGATTGTTGGTGATGCATTTGGTTATGAAAAAAATAAAAAAGGATACAAGGTCATCGCTCCATGCGTCAGGCTAATTCAGGGTGATGGGATCAACTATCAATCAACTGGAGAAATCCTAGCAGTTCTGAAAAGAAGACATTGGTCTGGAGATAACTTGGCTTTTGGTTCTGGTGGTGGCTTGCTGCAAAAGTTTGATCGTGACACTCAGAAATGCGCCATTAAGTGCTCGGCTGTTGAAATTGACGGCGAGTGGCATGACGACGTCTGCAAAGATCCAATAACCGACCATGGTAAACGCTCTAAGGCCGGAAGATTGATATTAGTTGCAGATCCAAAATTAGGATTTAGGACTGTTCGAGATGGAGAAGGTAAAAATAACCTGAAAACAGCATTTCTAAATGGTGAGCTGGGTCATTTCCAAAGACTGACTACCATTCGAAAAAGAG
>JAHFLM010000030.1 GCA_023244865.1 Candidatus Harrisonbacteria bacterium
AAAAATAGTTTTGATAGTGGAAAGATTTTCGGAAACATCAGTGACCTCACCTAGGAAAATACTGCTGCCGACCGTGGCGAGCATCCCTTTTTTAACACCATCTTTAGAGCCCAAATTAACATAAATTAGACTTTTGTCATTGAAAGGATAGTTGGCAAAAACCTTGGCTAAGAGTAAATCTTTTTCTTTTTTACCGCTCCGATCTTTTTTCAAAAGCCATAACTCTGCTTTCAGGCTATCATTTTCTTTTTTCAAAGCGTCGATCACTTCGATATTACCAAAGGAATACCAAGCCCCATTTAAAAAAGCGATGGGTGTATTAATCGTGGAGTCGAGCAAGTCCACTAATTTACTTTTAGCGAAAATGAAACGACTACCTAAAAAAAAGAGTAAGAAAAGTAAAAAAATAATAGGAAAGACGGAGCGCATGAATTTTTTATTAAATAAAAAATTAAGTAATTAGAAATTAGTAGTTAGTAATTAGGGTAATGAATTTATAATAATAATAAGATATAAAAATCATTACACTTAATATCATTCTATACCTTAATGTCGCGTGGAGCATAAGGGTAGGTCAAAACCTCTTTGAATTCTTCAAATCTTTCGACGGCGACACCGGTGCCACGAACGACGCAGGTTTTAGGATCGTCCACTAAGTGGACAGCGACCGAAAGTTCGCGCGAGATCATCTCGCTTAAAAGCCGCAGCATGCTCGTGCCACCACAAATGAAAACACCGTTTTTTAAAATATCACCAGAAAGTTCTGGGGGGGCGGATTCGATAACGCTCCTGATATTTTCCACGATGGTGCGGAGGGATTTGGAAATAGCGGTGCGAACGTGAATATCTCGAACTGTAACCTCTTTAGGAAGGCCGTTGGAATTATCACGACCCTGAATTACCATTTCTAATTTGTCGGTTAAAGGCATAGCTGAGCCAATTTGAATTTTCAAATCTTCGGCGGTCGGCTCACCAATAATTAAACGGAATTCATCGCGAATAAAACGGATAACATCTTCATTTAATTTTTCACCGGCAATTTTCAAACTTTTAGAAATAACTTTGCCACCCATGGAAATAATCGCGATCTCAGTGGTGCCGGCGCCGATGTCGACGATCATGTTAGCGGTGGGTTCGTGAATAGGAAGGCGGGCACCGAGAGCGGCTGCCAAAGCTTGATCGATTAAATAAGCGCGACTAACACCAGCAGAAATAACCACATCTTCTACAGACTTTCTTTCTACTTCGGTGAGATTAGCAGGAATCGCAACAACCGCGCGGCGGAACTGTAAAAAACGATCTTTTTCGCCGGCAAGTTTTAAGAAATTTTTTAAAATCGCTTCGGTGGCTTCGAAATCAGAAATAACACCATTCACAATTGGCCGGACGATATCAATGTGAATTGGAGTGCGGCCAATCATTTTTTTCGCCTCATTTCCAAATGATACTAATTGGCCTGTTTTATTATTGATCGCGGCCAAAGTAGCCTCGTTGACTACGATGCCACGATTAGCTAAATAAATTTCGGTGTTGCTTGTGCCAAGATCGATGCCGACATCTCGGCCGAAACGACTTAAGAATTTAAACATTGTAAAACTTCGGCAACATCGAGCAGCTGACTGTCTTTTTCTCGGCGTTGCTTTAGTTCTATCTTAATACCAGTTTTTTCACTAACAATCAATCTAGTCGGAATGCCTAAAAGATCGGCATCGAAAAGTTTTTCACCGGCTGGCACCAAACGATCGTCAAATAGAACTTCAATGTTCTTGGCTTTTAAAGTTTCGTAAAGTTTTGCAGCGTTTTCTTTGACGGTTTCAGATTTATCTAAGCCGAGAGCAAGAAGATGTACCCTGAAAGGTGCCACGGCCTCTGGCCAAATAATCCCGCGATCGTCGTGAGACATCTCCACGATCGTGCCCATGATACGCGAGATGCCGATACCATAAGAACCCATGAACCAACTGGAAAATCTCTGGCCGAGGCGGAAAATATTACCGACTTCGATCGCTCGACTTTCTTTAACTTCACCGCCGCAATTTTTCGGGCAAGTATCCCCCGCTTTTACTTTGGCGACTTCTTTATTTTGGGCATAATCACATTTAGAGCAATGGAAAATCGTGTCTTCACCGCTTTCTACTAAGGCTTGAAACTCGTGGGTAAAATCTTTGGTGAAGTCACCACCGGAAGCTTCGGCAACTACAACGGGCATTTCTAATCTTTGATAAATTTTTAAGTAGGCGGATTTGGCCGATTCGTAAAAAGCACCAAGACCTCCCTCGTCTTTGTGGAAACTATATAAATCTTTCATTAAAAATTCGCGACCACGCAAAAGACCACTCCTCGCGCGGGGTTCCATGCGAAACTTATTTTGAATTTGATAAACCGCCTGAGGCAAATCACGGTCGCTCAAAATAAATTGGTCGGCAATAATTTTAATCACCTCTTCGTGAGTCCAACCCAAGCCATACTCTTCCCTATCGGTTTTGATTTTATAAACTACTGGCACATTCCAGCGGCCGGAAGCTTCCCAATAAGATTTAGCAATTAAGGCTGGCATTAAAAGCTCTTCGGCACCCAAAGCATTCATTTCTTCGCGAACGATTTGGCTGATTTTGTTTAAAACTCTCAAGCCAAGCGGCAAGAAAGTAAAAACCCCGGCGGAATTTTTAGCGATAAACCCGGCGCGAAGTAAGTATTTAGCATTAATAGACTCCTCATCTTTAGGAAAATTCTTAGATGTTTTGGCAAAAAGCCGAGATTGCAACATAGGTATATCTTAGTGTTTTATAACGCCAAAGAAAAGACCCCTCGCTCCAAAGAACTGGAACGAGAGGTCTAAACTACTAACAAATAATAGTTAAATTTTATGACTGAGATTAAAGACCAAGCCTCACCTTAACATTGCCATTTACATCTAATGGCTTGGTTTCAACTTTAACATCGGTATTAGAATCAACATTAAGATAATTAGCATTGTAGGAATTAGATTTATCTTCGGCGTTATCGTTTCTACCTTCATTAGAAACCTTGCTATTAACTTCACCTTCCCCCTCAACCTTAGCTTTGATTTTTGCCTTAATTAAACCGAGACCAACTTCTAACCGGCTACCAGTTTCAAAAGTAACTTTAGCTTCTTGTGCAAAGTTCATAGCAGCTTGGAATTTAAGGAAAGCCTCGTTGTAAGCTTTAGCCTCAAGCTCCACCTTACCATCTACCATGGCCTGATTAGCTAATTGTAATTTAGCTTTGGCAGATGCTAGCACATCAGCACTTAAAGAAGCTTTTAGCCTAGCTTCAACTTTCATCACTTCATCAATCTTATTCTGAGCGGCCTTCATTTTACCTTGAGCAGACCCTTCTTGGTCGGTATTAGCTTCCGCAGAAAGTCGCCCTTCACTCCTCATTCTTTCGCTAGTAATAAGATTTAGGTTCGAATTAAGCTTAACTATAACTGAACCAACCTCTGGATTTGCCTCGGAGTTTTCAGACTTAAGACTCAAGAAAAGTCGTTGATGGGCTTTGAGAGTGGCTTCTAGATTAGATTTAACACTAACAGCTTTAGAATCCTCTTTATTTTTTTCTAAAGTATCCGCATTAGCTTTAAAACTACTAAGATTTTTCTCTAATACTGCCTCAGCCTTCGCGCGGTTTTCGGCATTGAGGTGACCGCTCACGGTTAATTGCTCTAACTCTTCCAACCTCTTACCTACTAATTCGGCATCGAAATTAGCTCTAGCCTCGGTGCTAAAGGTGAATAATCCCTCTACTTTCTCATTAACGTTGGTTTTTACGTTATAAAGTGCGTCGCCGGGCAACGAACCGTTGGCTACAATGGAGGTACCGCCTCCAAAAACTAACGCCAAAATAATTATTATACTCATAATTTATGGTCTCACTTTCTTGAATGTAAATCAACCCTGATAGTAAGTAATGAAATCCTTCGACTACGCTCAGGATGATTTTTTATGAATACATAAAAAATCAAAAGCCCCGAATAACTCGGGGCTAAATATTTGAAATACTTGCTTAATTTTCTATTGACGAACCGCTTAAGACGTCGATGAGATTATTTGCCACATCGTAAAAATGATAGGTGGCCAAAACTTGTTCGTGACTGAGCCAGATGCTGCCAGCGCCGAGGATGCAACAAATAATAGTCAAGACTAAATAGAGCCAAGCGAAAAGAGCTTTTTTCTTCTCTTTAACGAAAACTCTCAAAAAAGAGATGAAGACGGCGAGAACACCAACTAAGAAAAGGATCGTGATGCATAAATGAAGAGTGATCATCGAGGTACCTCCTTTGCCCACAAGTCATTCGATGACTTGGGTTTGACCGGATTCTTTGGTTTTACCAACTTGCTTTTCCCACTTGCCGCCATGAAGACTATCGAGGCTATGAAGATGGAATTCGGCCGTCATAATTAGACCGGTTTCGGAGATTCGTAAAGTTGCGAATTCAATCTTATCTTTTGGGAGATTGAAATAAAACTCAGAGTCTTGAACTTTAAGATTCTCTAACCTTCCTCTCAGATTAACAAAAGAAAATTCATGATATTTAGAACCAGCTTTGTGATAAAAAAGTTTTGCGAATTCGACGGTTTTTTCTTCTTTGAAAGTCTGGTCCTTTATTGCATCAGCCATACCGGTGCCAATACCTAAAAAACAAAGTCCTAATGCTAAGCACACCACCATTGACACTAAATATTTCACAATGGATCCCTGACGGGTGCAGATTGCTAAAACTGCTGAAAAGACACATGCCAATAGAAGAAATACGCCAAAGGTAATCACTCCGGTAGCGCTCATTATTAATTCCCTCCTTCTTGTTCATTATTAGCTGAGTTGCCATTTTTAAATGAACCGACTTTTCTTTCTATTTCCATAATCTTATCGGCAACTTTACAAAATCTATCGGTAACCAAAACTATCTCATGACTTAGCCAGATACTCCATGCACCCATAGAACAAAATGCAAAGACTAGAAATAAGGAGAAGCAAGCTTCAAAACCCTTCTTCTTTTCTTTGATGAAAATTTTTAGAAAACGACCGAAGATAGCAGCAACGCCTATAAGAAATAAAATGGTAATCCAGAAATGAGTTTGCACCATGATCAAGGGATCCTCTCTACGGTTGCCATGCCACCGAATAGAAAAAGTAAGGAGAAGAAAATAATAAATCCACAGATGATTCTGTAGCTCAATTTAGACTCTTGATCAGGAATTGAATTTTTTCTTCTGAAGATTAAGTCACACAAGACAAGAAGTGCGCCGGCTATACCTGTAATAACCGAGCGGGCTAAAAGAAAGTTCATAGCCACACCTCCTTGGATCTATCTTGGAAAAAGATTTTGGGTAATTGGTTTCCGGGGTGCGGATTTAGTGGAGGTAGATGCTGCGGTGGAGCTTGATGCCTGAACAAAGGGGCGGGACATTTCATAAGACTTTCTTCTTCAAGAAGCTCGAGCCTTAGTTGCGTGTCATCATAATCTTGATGCTGCCTCACGGCAATTAAGCCGCCAAAAGTGATTGCAAAATAAAGCAAGGCGTTGGTAGCAAATAAAGACCATCTGAGCTTGTCTAAGGGTCGATCTTTACCAATCATCCAAGATACAAATTTACTTACAACAAAGGAAGCGAAAAAAATGCTGAGAATAGCAAGGTAGATATAACCTCTTTCTGGCATCGTGACTCTCCTGATTAATTGAGTTGTGAAAGGGCGGTTTTTCGAACGCCTTATTTATACCACAATAAATTATTTATGTAAATATCAATTAACTTGACTTTTATGGCTATTTTGTGATATAATTATGGGAGTGCGGGTGAAACGTTTTTCATCCCTTGAATCACTGGAAAACTAGATGAGGGAGAGCTCTTCATGATCGGAGTTAAAATACATCAGCATGGTGGATGCGATCCATTCAGTATGACTACGGAGCAGGCTCTGAGGGACTTAGTCTCTCGAGTTCGAGACTGGGATCAGTTGGTTTACGAGTACGAAGATCAGGTGACCGAGATCACTCTCGAGGCCAGGCCAAAAGAAGGGGGTGGCTCGATCCATTTCACCTACTTTGGCGACAAGAACGACATGAGTCTCCTTGTCCTGTTTCTGCAGGCCTACGATAGCTTGGTGAGTAACACTAAGGATCGGACACATGTCGCCCTCATGATAGCCTACGGCATTAGCGGGGCAGACTCGGCAAAAGCGCTCGATGTTGAGAGAACACCAATTCTTCTTCGGGCACTCTACTTAATGAAGCAGAATGGAGTGCCATTTGATGTGGCACTCAAAGAAGCTTTGAGCTAATCGAAATTGATCGGAAAACCAAAACGCCCGAAGACGAAAAGTCTTTGGGCGTTTTTTTTGTTGGGTGAAAACTAAGTATTCCCAAGCTTCATATAGATTCCCGTTTTCACGGGAATGATAAATAAGAAAACTTTGTTACCTGTGTAAATAGTCGTAGATATTGAGGACGGCGCGGATGCCGTCGCCGGCACTGATGTTGTTTTGCTTATATAAACAGTTACTTACATCCCCTGCCGCCCAGATACCGGGGAGACTTGAAGCTTGCGTTTGGTGATCGATTTCGATTTCGTTATAGAAATTTAATTTCACTAAATCTTTTACCAAATCACTATTAGGCACAGCGCCGATTTCGATGAAAACGCCACCGAGAGACAATTCTTTAATTTCCGAATTGGTGCCGATTTTATAACGCAAGCCGGTGACCATTTCTTTGCCATAAATCTCTTCAACCACTGAGCTATAAATCATCTCAACTTTAGAAAGTTTAGAGATTTTATCCTGAGTAATCGGGTCGCCTTTTATGACGTTGCCTCTGACTAATAAATAAACTTTGGAGGCGTATTTTTCTAAATCTAAAACAGCTTCGAGAGCGACGTTGCCGCCACCGACAATTGCCACCGGCACGTCCGCAAAAAGTGGGGCGTCGCAAATGGAACACCATGCAACACCCTTACCATCAAATTCATCCTCGCCTTTTACACCCAATCTTTTTCGCTTGGAACCGCTCGCTAAAAGAATCGTTTTGGTTTGAAAAGTTTCAGTAGGAGTTTTGACTTCGAAAATGGGGCCGAGCTTACTCACACTTTTCACCCAATCTAATTTAATATCTAATCCCCTGCCTTCATAACTACGCAAATGCTTTTCTAATTTTTCGGTGAGATCTAACCCTGAAATGCTTGGCTCACCAATCCAGTTGTGAATGTCGGCCGAAACGACAGACTGACCGGCTAGTTCGCCAGCAATTAGGAGTGTCTTCATTTTTTTGCGCGCAGCATAAACTCCGGCTGCGACGCCAGCTGGACCACCACCAATAATAATTAAATCGAACATGTTGTTTTGATTATATTACAAACGGTCATCCCCGCGAAAGCGGGGATGTTTTAATTCTAAGTATTCCTAAGTTCGAGGTAGATTCCACGCCTCAATTCCGAATCAATTCTTACGAATTGAACGGAATTGGGCTCTGAATGACAGACTACAAAGATTACTTGATACCTAAAGCCTTAGCGAAGCCGCCGCGGTCGAAGCCGACGAAGATTTCACCGTCGATGTCCACCACTGGCACACCGAGCTGGTGAGACTTGTCCATCATCTCCTTACGAGCCTTTAAATCTTCTTGGACGTTGAATTCTTCATACTGAATATTATTTTCAGCGAAGAACTTCTTAGCCATTTTGCAGTAAACACAAACTGGCGTGGAATAAATTTTAACGCTTCTCATCTAGTAATAATATTACTTAGCGAGCTCTTCATCAATAAGCTTCTTCAATTGAGCATAAGGCAAGGCACCAGAAATAATTCTTCCATTTACAAAGCTAGTTGGAGTAGAGATTTGGTCGCCTAAAACTTTCTGCGCCACAGTCTGACTCTCTTCTACTTTAGACTTAAACTTACGGGAGTCAAAGCATTCGTTGAACTTAGTAGCATCTAAACCTAAATCTTTAGCAAACTTCTTCAAGTGATCATCGGCGAAGACACCGGCGTTTTCACCACTCTTGTTTTGAGCGTAGTAGTTATCCCAAAGATAGGTGTAAAGGAAATCATAATACTTCCAATATTGATTTTGGTCGCCGGCGCATTGAGCAGCCTCGGCAGACTTGATAGACTCTTCACCTAAGAAAGCGAGGTCGATGTAGGTCATCTTCACCTTGCCAGTTGCGATATAGTCCTTCTTCAAATCATTGACCGCTTCTTTGTGGAACTTGCCACAGAAAGGACATTGAAAATCACCGAACTCCACGAAGTGAACCGGAGCCTTGGGATCACCGAGATAAATTCTAG
This sequence comes from Candidatus Harrisonbacteria bacterium, assembly GCA_023244865.1. GTDB lineage: Bacteria > Patescibacteriota > Minisyncoccia > UBA6257 > UBA11618 > JAHFLM01. The sequence goes on from JAHFLM010000030.1 coordinate 8,305, forward strand.
ATTTACCAGCTTCGGCGAGAGCGGTTTTAATTTCATCGACTGAAAGATTTGAACCCTGAGGTTCGTTATTATTTTCGGTAGGGGTGCCGGACTTGGTGCCGGTGTTGTATACCAAGGCGCCTGCAACGACGATCGCTGCGAGTAAAATGCTGCCGGGTAACAGATAACTTTTTTGTTCCATATGAGTAATAGGATAGTAGAGAGAAAAATCTAGGTCAACTTAGCCTAGAGATGAAAAATGTGGTTTTTTAGGGTAGAATGCATGGGACAAGAATTAGGAGTTAAGAATTAGAAATTAGAAGGCGAAAATAAAATTTTATGTGGAATACTGTTGTTAGAAATATTGCCTGGCTCTTAGGTGGTGAGGTTTTTTCAAGGTTGGTTAGAGCAGTGCTCGTCATTTATGCGGCGCGAGTTTTGGGTGTCGTGGAATGGGGCGTCTTATCTTACGGCCTGAGCTTGGCGGCGCTTTTAACCATTGCGACTGACATTGGCATCTCCGCTTCGATTACTAAAATTTCTTCTTCGGAGGAGTTCGACCAAACGGAGCGAGATAAATATGTGACGGCGGGGCTAGTCATTAAAATTATTTTAATGATTGTGACGGCTTTTGGTTTTAGTTTATATATAGATGCTGTGCACGCGCCGATTAGTTATTTAATGTTTTTAGGCTTAACGGCTTTAGTGATGGCGGATACTTTTAGAAATATTATCGTGGCGATTTTGCGTTCAATGAGGAAGATGCGCGTCGAAGCCATTAATAATGGCTTAGTGCAGGTGTTGATTTTGGGATTAGGAATTTATGTTTTGAAGTTTGTAGGAGCGACTTCGGAAAATTTGGTCTTTGCTTATGCCTTAGGAAGCTTATTAGGCTTGATCTGGCTCATAATTTATTTGAAACACCAGCGAGGTTGGAATTTAATTTTTGATAGTAAAAAAATGTGGCGCCTAGTGCAAATTAGCTGGCCCTTTGCTCTACTTGGAATCTTGGGCAGTATTAATTTGAATATAGACACCTTGATGATTGAGAAGCTGAAAACGCTTTATGATGTGGGATTGTATGGGGCGGCGCAAAAATTGATTTTGATTTTATACAGCTTCCCCGCCTTGATTGCGGCAGGGGTTTTCCCAGAGTTTGCAAAATTTGCTAAGGGTAGCGGGCCTGAGTTTGGGAAATTATTAAAAACTTCTTTAGTGCTTTGTATGATGGCGGCCTTGCCACTATTTTTAAACGGCGCATATTTAGCACCACAAATCATAACTTTAATTTACGGTGTGGAGTATTTACCAGCTTATACTACGCTCCAGGTTTTACTTTTAAGTTTATTAATAAATTTCCCAGCCACGATTTTAGGCAATGCCTTATTCGCTCATGATAAGCAAAAAGAATTTGTGAAATTTGCAGTGCTTGGAGTTTTGGGAAATATTATTTTTAACGCTTTATTTATCCCGAGATTTGGCATCGCGGGAGCGGCTTATTCAACTGTAATTACCCAGATTTTAGGTAACGCATTTTTATGGAGTAAAATTTCGGAAATTAATAATTTTGGGATTAGTAAGGAGTTTAATAAAACATTACTAGCAAATGCAGCAACTTTTGGCTTGGTAGTCTTGCTCGCTTATTTGAAAATTAACCTATTACTCATAATCCCATTCGCGGTTTTAGTTTACGGAGGGATTTTATTAATGTTGAAAGAGGAGGTAGTTTTAGGGTTTGTGAGAAAATAAAAAATCACGAACCCACATTAGGTCCGTGATTCAATTTGTCTCATAACGCCTTGAGACTACTTGTAACGATTCAGTTGTTTGTGACGAACTGATTCGGGCGTTTGGTTTGCCGTCTCCCCATGCCAAGTGGCCGGAGGACCTTTCTTTGCGTCTTGCTCCACCTTGGCTTCACGCCTCAACTCCGCCGCATACTGCTCTGACCTACCAGCAACTCTTGTATCGAGGCCATAGAATAGAGCCGCAAAGATGAGACAGATGCAGCAGGCGAATGAGGAAAGAAAGATTCCATTTTCAAAAGATGAGCGGAGCTTCCACAACCAGCTATCTGCCATTGTGTCGTTATCGTATGCCCTTGCGTA
>JAHFLM010000072.1 GCA_023244865.1 Candidatus Harrisonbacteria bacterium
AATGGCAAGAAATGATTAAGTTGTCTAGTTTTTTAGAGGTGATTTGTGTGATATAGTGGTTTTAAGTCGGGATTAAGTAAATTATTAAATTATTATGAAAAATAAAATTTTATGTTTATCAATGATTTTTTCTATGGGTTTGGCTTTAAGCGCCAGTGCTCATGATGGAGATATTACTGCTCAAGTTGTGGCGACAAATGGCGTGGATGCGAATGGTTATGTAACTTTGACTACTACTCCGGCAAATGGTGAAAAGAAGCCTATGCCCGCTGAGTTAATTCAAAAGTGGCAGAAGCGGGGTGAGGAGCTTAATAAGAGATTGGATGACAGAGCTCAAAATCTGGTAAAGAAAGTGGATGTTAAGGCTGGGGTTGTGAAAGATAGGTTGGCTGAGCAGAAGGCTAAGGCTTTGGAGAAGGGTAATGATAAGAGGGTAGATAAGATTGATGAGAGGATGAAAAAAGTGGATGAAAAAGCGGTTGAGAAAAAAGCCAAAATTGAAGATAGGGCTGCCGATATGAAAAAGAAGCTTGGGGAAGTACAGAATAAGATTGAAGAGAGAGTTGCTGAAAGGGAGCTTAAGTTTGAAATCGGTAGTGAGGTTAAGTTTTCTGGTGTGGTAGTGGAAAACAAAATCCTTGAGGCGACAGATGCTTTAAATTCTTTAACTATTAAAACCAGCGCTGGGAAGACGGTGAATGTTGCTTATTCTGGTGGTTTGTTGGGATGCGTTAATAGTAAGGTAGCTACTAGTGCCCGTGTCATTAAGGCGGGTCAGAGAGTATCTGTTTTTGCCAAAGTTACTTCAGAGAATAACCTTTCGATTTGTGGATCTGAAACTTATTCTATAAATATCTTGCCTGAGGCTAAGGGTTTGCCAGCCTTGCAAAATATTTTTAAGAGGCTTTTCGGTTGGTTTGGTAGATAAGAAATAGGTTAAAATAATAAAAAGCCCCTTCTTTGAAGCGCGCTCCGAGGGCGCTAGCCCGGTCTTACGCTTCAAAGAAGGGGCTTTTTATTATTTTTGATTTGAGGGTGAGGTGGAGATTTGTATCGATTTTGTCTATGATGGGTGTGATGTATATTTCGAAGACCGATTTTATTAATTATTTATATTGCAGGAAGAATGCGTGGTTAAAGAAACATAAGCCTGAGGTGGCGACTGAGAAACTTTCGGAATTTGAGGAGGGGACGATTGAGATGGGGAATGAGGTGGAAGCTTATGCGCGAGAGATGTTTCCGGCTGGGATTTTAGTTAAGGGGCGGGATTTGGCTGGGCAGACTTTTACGAAAGATTTAATTAGGCTGGAAAAGACAGTGATTTTTCAACCGGTGTTTGTGGAAGATGTTTTTTTAGTGGCGGCGGATATTTTAGAAAGGGTGGATGTGGCCGACTCCGCCCCAGGCTCAGACCTGCCGAAGCACTTCAATCTATATGAGGTGAAGGCGACTTCGGAGGTGAATGAAAGCCATTTGGATGACTTGGCGTTTCAAAGGAGTGTGATTGAGCTATCGGGGTTAATTATTGATAAAACTTTTGTGGTGCATTTGAATCGGCATTATATAAAAAAGGGGGAATTATCTTTGAGGGATAAATTTGTGGCGGCGGATGTAACGGAAGAGGTTTGCGCGAGAATGAGTGGGATTAAAGAAAAGATGGAAGAGGCGAAAAAATATTTGTTGTCGGAAGAGGAGCCCCTGGGAGCTTGTGATTGTATTCATGAGGGGCGTTCAAATCATTGTGAAAGTTTTAGTTATTCAAATCCCTTGGTGCCAGAATATGCAGTGCATGATCTGGCTTATATTGGGAGGAGTAAGAAAAAACTCAAGGAGTTAATAAATTTAGGGATTTATAAAATGGAAGAAGTGCCGGATGATTTTGATTTGGATTTGAAGCAGATGAATCAGGTAATCGCTCATAAATATGACAAGGTATTAATTGATAGGACTTTGATAAAAAAGGAGCTAGATGATTTGATTTACCCACTTTATTTTTTGGATTATGAAACTTTTGCGCCACCGATCCCTATGTATGATGGCTATAAACCATTTCAACGCGTGCCGTTTCAGTTTTCATTGCATGTTTTAGAAAGGGGGGCGAGCGAGTCGAAGCATTTTGGTTTTTTACACAAAGAAAATTCGGATCCGGGGCCGGAGTTTTGTGAAACTTTAAAAAGTTTAATCGGCACCGAGGGGAATGTGGTGGTGTGGAATAAATCTTTTGAATGTAGTGTAAATCGAGAGCTGGGTGATCGGTTGCCTGAATTTAAAGGTTTGATGGAGCAAGTGAATGGGCGGGTGTTTGATTTAATGGAGGTGTTTAAAAAGCAATATTATGTGCACAAGGATTTCAAGGGGAGTTTCTCAATTAAATACGTTTTGCCAGTTTTGGTACCAGATTTTTCTTATGCGAGTTTAAATATTAAAGAAGGTGGGATGGCTTCGGAAAAATGGCGGCAGATGGTGCTTGAGGATTTAACCAGGGAAGAAAAAAGGCAGATTGCTGATGACTTAACTGAATACTGTAAGCTGGATACTTATGCGATGCAGAAAATTTTTGAGGCACTTTTGAAATTGTGCAATAATTAATTGGTATGGATCGAAGTTTGTCTTTGCGGAATGCGGTGGTATTGATTTTGTTTGCTGTTTTAGTTTCTTGGTTTGTTTCTTTTACTAGAAATCAGGAGGTAGCTATTAAGGCTGAACAGGATGATGTTGATTTGCCAAAGAGCTGTTCGGATATTATAGATTCTGCTTTGCGTTGTGGTGATTTTGGTTGGCAGGAGAGAGCGGCTGGTCGTAATAGGTGTAAATGGGAGATTACTAATGGTGGTGATGGGGCGGCTAATAATACATCCGGCAATTGTGAG
>JAHFLM010000031.1:0-1477 GCA_023244865.1 Candidatus Harrisonbacteria bacterium
CGTAGAAATTATGATCTTTTCGTAAAGTTAATGAGGGATTCAGGCGTGCCCTGCATTACTGTTGAGTGTGCTTTTGGCGACAATCCTTTTGAACTTGAAGATTCGCTCGACGTGATTCAGGTGCGAAGCGACTGTGTACTTTGGCAAAAGGAGCGTTTGTTAAATCTCGCCGCCTCTTGGTTGCCAGCCTCATGTCGCTATGTAGCTTGGTTAGATTGTGATTTGGTTTTCCATAATCCTGATTGGGCGGTTGATGCCGAAAGATTACTTGAGCGGTTTAATGTCGTCCAGCTTTTCGAAAGCTGCGCGCGACTCAACGAGGGAAATTCTATTTGGGATAACCCCAGTCGGGTTCCCTCCTTTGCTTCTATCGTTCCCAATAATCAAGATGTTTTGAACGCTGGCAATTTCGATAAGCATGGTCACACTGGCTACGCCTGGGCGATGCGCCGAGAAATTTTCGATCAAGTTGGTCTTTATGAGCACGCCATTTGTGGCACGGGCGATCACTTTATGGCCCATGCTGTTTATGGTAACTACGGTTTCTGTATCAATCAGGCTTTTAAGGGTAATCAATCCCAGATCAGACATTTAAAAGATTGGGGTTCCGATTTTGAATCTTTGGTTCGGGGAAACTTAGCCGCTGTACCGGGCGAAGTTCTTCATCTATGGCACGGCGATACCGCTAATCGCAAATACCTACTTCGCATGTATGATTTAGTGAGGCTGGGTTTTGATTCTTGGCGAGACATCGTCGCCCCTCCCGGCAAGCCGCTTGAATGGCATAGAGATATGAACAAGTCAGATTTGCGAGATTATTTTATGCGTTATTTTGAAAGTCGTCGTGAAGATGGCGAATTAAACCTCGATAAACCCCAAGAAAGGAGTTTCTCACATGTTAGACAGACAGCGCTTTGTTAATGATGTGCTTAATTTAATTTCAGTCATCGAAAGAGTTCTACTTAAATTCCAAAAAAGACGCTCGAATCTTTCAGAAGTCAGTCAACGCATTGAAACCAATCGAAGACTGCTAATTCAAAACGAAGCGGCAAGACTTCTTCCTAATTTAGAAGCGTCAACAATCCGTGATTTAGACTATTGGGTAATGCGAGTAATAGCTTCATCTTTACCCACCGTGGCCGCTACCAGAGAGGCGATCAACGTTCCTTTTTGGACTTGGGTCTCCTTCGGTTCGATTGAGTATCGCAAAAGCAAAATGTCGAAGCTAATTGATAGCCTGCATATCAAAATCGCTGCCAAACTCGAGTCAGGGCAATTTGGTAACCCATCTTTTTTAGATCATCTGGAAAGGTTGAATGACAATCTATCTGCCAATTCAGATATCGAAAGCTCTTTAGCTGCAAAAGCTGATAAGCTTAGATCCATCCTCGATTCTCTTCTGGAGATTAATCAGAAATATGGTGGGGATAGTCGCCAAGCAATTCCCAAAAGATTGGTACGACGTATCAATAATTTG
>JAHFLM010000031.1:1501-10320 GCA_023244865.1 Candidatus Harrisonbacteria bacterium
CTCGTCTTAAGGATCAGGTTTTAGTTTACGATTCTGGAGATGAGTTCTGCTTTGATGACGGATTTATCGATGACTTGGTAGACGTTGCTTTCTATTGGCTCGACGACATTCCAATGAGCTTTGACACCTCGAGTTTTCAATCTGAGGCAGACACTCCATTCTTTGACAATCCAGTTGAATTCAATGGGGATGCTCCATTCATAGAAGATCAAGTTGGATCTGCCGATGAAAGCGATCTACCGGTCTTTGAAACCAGCGTCGACCAGTTACCAAATTACCAGTTCGGAGATTTGGTTGGAGTTGCCGTTAATAATTCTGATGCAGAGGCGGAGGCTCAATCAGGTGATGATACTGAGCCAGATCAAGTTGAAGTGGAAGATAATGCTGTTGATGAAAGTCAGAGCGAAAGCAATGACAGTCAGCAAGATTGTGACGATGACAGTAGTCTCGGTGACCTCTCCTAAAAATTTATGAATTAAAACTTAAGCCACGGCTAACCCCGTGGTTTTTTATTACCCTAGACACCCCTTAATTTCCAAGGTAATCTACCCTTAGTTTTCCAGCTCTTTCAAAAAGGATCGAATTCATGCTGCCTCTCAACATTGTCAGTTATCTCGTCGTAGCTATCATCCTTCTTTCCTGCCTCAACGCCATTTACCAAATGTTCATGTTACTCGTCTGGCCGACTTTACCCCATTGGATGAGGAAATCTATCCAACGGGGTGTAAAATCTTTCCGCGCTAAATTTTACCGCAGAAGAAAGGCTTCGCCATGAGTCCTTACATTGAGATTGCTCTTTTTATTGTTTTTTTCGTGGTGATCGGTGTTGTTTTTCTTATAAAAAGCGCGAGAGTAATTTGCCTGCACTGTGGCGAAAAGCACACGGCCGGGTTCAAAACTATTACTGCCGTTTCGCCTGGCAACATTCTTTTTCGTGATTGGTTCCGGTGTGACAATAGTAAGAGTAATCTTTGGTACTATCGAGATATTTTGCGCACCGGGAACACCCCAGTTAATTCCGACACTCCCTGGATCCTCACTTACGTTGACCCTGTGAGCGAAATAGCTTTAGTGAAAGCCAAAGAAGCTTATGAGCAATTGCACAAAGTTATCGATCCAAAGAAAGAAGAAAAATAATCATATGGCGCTGGCCGTTAGTAATAGCTTTAGCGCGGGCAAAATAGATAATAAAAAACAAAGGCCCAGGCACACTTAGTGTCTGGGCTTTTTTAGCGAGGCATCGATTACTCGATCCTCTGCCGTTGTGGCGGGGGTGGGGAGTCTAAAGCGACTCTCTTCCTTGGGCGAGCCGCATCAGCATTTGCCGGCGGGCACTGTCCCAAGCAACGTACTCGATGATGTCCTGAGCGATTCTGGTTGCCAGGCTGGCGATGTCGCCACTGGTTCTTTGCCAGAACTCTGTGAGCTCCTGACGTGCGTACTCGGAGCTGATTCCGAGTCTGGTCGCAACCGCGAGCAATCTCTCGCTCGCCTGTCGCTTCAGTTGCATCAGCCAGTCGGCCACAACTTCAACGGGACTCTTCACTCTCTCGACCACAGCGCTGTTTTGATTCTGGTTCATGACCAGTCTCCTTCGCCGGTTTTCCGGCCTCCCCCTAACAATGTGCGACAGGGCTTCAGACGCTCCTCAGCCCATCTAATTACAAGTATAGCATACTTGACACCTAAAGTCAAATCAGGCTCATAAACCAAGTAAAATGAAGCTTTTTTGAATTAAAATCATAAAAATGCCATACTGAATCTAATGAGTAGGAGCACCAAACAACTTTTATATGGCAGTTTCTACCTGATTATTTTCGCCATTATCATCCTCTTTATTTACCTAAGATTTTTCAAATCCACGCCGACCTGCTTTGATAAAATTCAAAATCAAACTGAAACGGATATCGATTGCGGGGGAGTTTGTGGGAGTTGCGCCATTCATCAAGCTAAGCAACCAAAAGTTTTAGACAGCCTTTATTTGGTTGGTGCTAATAATCAACTTTTAGTTTTAGCACAATTACAAAATCCTAACTCGCTCGTTTCTATTTCTAAAATTCCTTACCGAGCCATTTTATTTGATAAAAATAATCAGGCTTTAGGGATGTTTAAATCCACCGCTAATTTATATATTGGTGAAAGTCGTTGGGTTTCTTTTGTGGGCGAAGTGCCTGACCCGGCAAAAATCTCTTCGTTAAAAATCGAGCTCGACTCCGCAATTTTTAATGATCAAAAACTCGAAGCGCCGATTATTCGGATTCAAAACGATAAAAAGATTATTAGCGGAACCGATTGGGGGATCGAGGCTGAAGTTTTAAATCCTAATCCCTTTCTCATTAAAAATATTACGATCTTAAGTTTAATGAGAGATCAAACCGACTTAATTAAAACCGCCAGCCAAACTTTTATTACCGAATTAAAAGGCTTTGAAACTCAAAAAATTCTTCTTAAATTCCCTAATTTTCCTAATGTAAAATTTGAAGATTTAAAACCCGACTATGCTTTAAGCGGGGAGTTGTGATAAATTTACAACCACGCCTTCTGTCACCTCGAGTGAGTCTACTGCGAGCGAGAAGGTCTAGCGATAGCGGGTTTTATGCGAGCTAGGGCTCTGGATATTCTCACTTCGTTCGATATGACAGGGGAAGCGATTTCGTTATGTTGAAAGACCTCTTAATTAGTTGGAAAAAGATGGATTGGGTCCTGAATTTTAGCGTGGCTATTATTCTTGTTTTAGGCTCCCTCACTATTCTGAGCGTCAATCAGGAATTATTTTTACACCAACTTCCAATTCTCTTTGTCTCTCTGTCTTTAGTTTTTATTTTTGCCTTAATCGACTGGCGACCGCTTGTGAATTACCATTACGTGACTTTGGGGCTTTACGCTTTCTGTCTTTTACTTTTAGTTTTCACTTTTTTCTTTGCGCCAACGATTCGCGGTATTCGCGGCTGGTTGGTTTTAGGCCCAGTTCAGCTTCAGGTTTCGGAGTTGGTTAAATACTCATTGATTGTTATCTTCTCTGCCTTCTTTGCTCGTCGGCATATCTCGATCGCTCATTTTAGCAACGTCATCGCCTCCTTTTTCTATTTTCTTATTCCTGCAAGTTTAATCCTTATCCAGCCTGACCTTGGTTCGACTCTCGTCCTTTTTTCCCTTTGGGTCGGCTATCTTTTAGTGAGCGGTTTGCGGTGGCGCCATTTAGGCGTTGGTATTTTAGTAGTGGTTGTTTTTAGCGCTTGGGCCTGGGGGAGCTTCTTGAAGCCTTATCAAAAGGAAAGAATTAAAGGCTTGTTCAACCCCGAATACGATCCGCTCGGTATTAACTACAATGTCATTCAGGCTAAAATTGCGATTGGTAGCAGTGGCTTTTTAGGTAATGGTTACAAGCAGGGGACGCAGACGCAACTCGGCTTTCTTCCCGAAGCCGCTAACGATTTTATTTTCGCTGCCTTCATCGAAGAGTGGGGGCTACTTGGTGGCGCTTTGTTGATTCTGGCCTACGGTGTGATGCTCTACCGTATTATCAGGATCGGCTTTTTCGCTAAAAATAATTTCTTCAAATTTATTTCCTTAGGTTCGGTCATTCTTTTTACTACCCATCTTATTTTAAACGTTGGTTCAAATTTAGGACTTGTCCCCGTCGTCGGCGTCCCCCTGTCTTTCTTCAGCTATGGTGGCAGTAATCTACTTACCAGCGCCCTAATTTTAGGCACCGTCCAAAGCATTCCTTTGAGGAGTTAAATCACGCGAGTCACAAGACGCGTACCACAAATCACAAAAACACCAACATCTGTCATTCCCGTGAAAACGAGAATCTACGTGAAGCTTAGGAATACCTAATTTGACACCCATTAAATTTAATTTTATAAATAAGGCTGCTTTAAGCTCTTTGAAAAGGAGATCTTGATGAATCTTAGTCCCATGAAGCTAGCCGGTTTTGCTTGGCTTTCTATTATTTTGGCAGCGTTTTTTTGCATTTTAACCTTTCTATTCGAGAGTAATACTTTTGCAACTACCTCAGCTTTATTCTTGATTAGCGGTTTAGGATTTGGTTTTTGGGCTGTCGTGAAAGAGTTTTCGAGAGACAAAACAACCCCAGAAATTGGAGGTCAATAATGACAGAATTTCAACTAGCCTCCTGGACAACTTTTGGCATGATCGTAATTTTCTCGTCTATGAAATTTGTTTTCATGTGTTCTGATAAGCAGGATAAAAAAGGTTGGCGTTTAGGCGTTTTACTTTTTGCAGTTAGTTTTTTCGCTACATCTCATTTATTCAATCTTTGGCACGATATCTGCGCCAAAAACAACAACTACCTAACTTTCGAAAGCGATGATGGCAAGTTCAAAATCAAAACCCTTAGCCCTTTCTCTAAGCCAAGTAAATTAGAAAAAGGTGATTTAGATGATGATTAGTATAATCTTTTTAGTCTTAGGAATAATATTTTTCATATTATTAACAACTCGCATGAGTCTCTTGATCCGCATTTACGAGCTAGAGAATCCCGGCGCTTCGCACAGAGACATGAAAGATGATGGTTTGTCAGTCTTTTATTTTACCCTTGGTTGTCTAACATTTTTCCCAGGCGTCGTAGCCCTTCTCGATCAACTTCAAAAAAGTTTGAACTAAGGAAGTCAAATCCCAAGCTCCGCCCACGCGGAGCTTTTTAATTTGCCCTTAATCAATATCCGTATTACACTAATAAAATATCCCTGTGTTTAAAAAACCTGTTTTTTTATTGCTAATTTTATTAGCCGTTGTTTTGGTTTTCGCTCTTAAAGCTTCTGCTCTATCTCAACCGCCAACTAAACCAAGTCTCGAAATATCCAACCAAGAAGTCGAATTCATTATTAATAAAGGTGACGGCTTAAGAGAAATCAGCCAAAACCTTGTCGCTCAAAAAATTATTTATAACTCTTTATTTTTTAAATTTTATACGGTCGTGAGTGGTAATGCCCAATCCTTTAAACCGGGCGTTTACCATTTTAACCCCAATACCTCATCTGCTAAATTAGTTAATTTATTTTCTGACAAGTCGCCACTTATTAATATTGTAATCAAAGAGGGGGAAACGATGCTTGATATCGAAAGTGATCTTGTTGCTGCAAAGGTTTTAAGCAAGGCGAACCTTTCCAATCTCAAGCCAGCCGAATTCGCCCCCGATTTCCCATTTCTGAAAAATACGACTTCCTTTGAAGGTTTCCTTTTTCCAGACACTTATCATTTCGCTTTCGACATGAAGGCGGAAGAGGTTCTAAAAATTATGTTAAATAATTTTAAAATTAAAGCTTGGCCAATGCTCAAATCTCACCGTAACTATTACCAACTTTTGAAAATCGCTTCCTTGATCGAGAAAGAGGTAACCTCAGAAAGTGATCGCGCCTTAGTTTCAGGGGTGATCGCTAAAAGGCTCTCGCTACCTATGGCGCTCCAGATCGATTCTGCCATTGCTTATGCCGAATGCGGTAAGCGTTTTACAAGCTGTGACGACAAATTAAGGGTGGTCACGGAGGCCGACCTGAAGTTCGAAAGTCCTTATAATAACTACAAAAACCTAGGGCTTCCGCCGACCCCTATCACAAACCCGGGCCTCTCTGCAATCAATGCCGCTCTGCATCCTAAGGCCTCCAATTACCTCTACTACCTCTCTGAGCCGACTACCGGTAAGACGATTTTTTCCACAACACTTGACGAACACGGTACAAATCGTGTTAAATATCTAATAAACACAAACCAATAACCAAACCAATTAATTAACCGAGGTCATTACCCCCGGGGGAGGGGGCTGTCTCGGATTTTATTGTTATGCCAAAACTACCAACAAAGATCTTCTCTCATAAAGAGGGCGCCTTGGTCGCACAACCTAAATTATACGAAATCCAAACCAACTCTTACGAGTGGTTCATGAAGCAGGGTTTGGAAGAACTTTTTAAAGAGGTCTTTCCTATTACCGATTACACCGGTAATGAAATCGATATTAATTTTATCGACTACTCTTGGGACGAGCCAAAATACACCGAAGAGCAAGCTCGCTTCAAAGATTTAACTTACGAAGCCACCTTAAGAGTGAAGCTCGCCTTAACTCAAAAGAAAACTAAAACTAGCAAAGAACAAGAAGTCTACTTCGGTGATTTTCCATTGATCACCGATCGTGGCACTTTCATTATTAATGGCGTTGAGAGAATCATCGCTTCCCAGCTCATCCGTTCCTCGGGTGTTTATTTCACTGCGAGCGTTTATCGAGGTCGTAAACTTTTTGGTGCGAAGATTATTCCTAACCGTGGTGCCTGGCTCGAGTTCGAAACCGACTCCGATGGCGTCATCGGTGTTAAAGTAGACCGTTCAAGACGCGTTCCTGTTACAGCGCTTCTTAGAATCTTCGGTTTAGACACTAACGAAAAGATTATCGAAGCCTTCAAAGACATCGACACTGGCGAAACCAAGTACATCGAAAAGACTTTAAAGAAAGACACCGCGAAGACAATCGACGAATCTTATTCTGAAATTTATAAGAGAGTCCGTCCTGGCGATCTAGCTACTGCTGAAAACGCCAAGAGCTTAATCGACGGCATGTTCACTCGTTTCGACCGTTACGATATTTCTTTAGTCGGCCGTTTCAAGATGAATCAACGTTTGGCTAATAAGAAAGAAGATTCTCGCCTTTTAACTCACGAAGATATTTTCAAAGTAGTTAAGGAAATCATCCGTTTAAATAACAATCAGCAGGAAGATGCTGACGACATAGACCACTTGGGTAATCGTCGCATCAGACCAGTGGGTGAACAGCTCCAAAACCGTTTGCGTTTAGGTTTCTCCAGACTCCGCCGTATCGTGCAAGACAGAATCTCCACTTCTGATATGAAGGGGATTACTGCCGCCCAGTTAATTAATGCTCGCCCTTTGACCTCCCTCGTCAAAGAATTTTTCGCGTCTTCTCAGCTTTCTCAGTTCATGGAACAGGTGAATCCTTTAGCTGAAATCGAACACAAGCGCCGCATTTCCGCGATGGGTCCTGGTGGTATAACTCAGAAGCGTGCAAGCTTCGAAGTGCGTGACGTGCACCGTTCTCACTACGGCCGTATTTGTCCAATTGAAACTCCTGAAGGTGGTAACATTGGTTTGGTAAACCACCTAGCTAACTTTGCCCGTTTGAATGATTTAGGCTTCTTAGAAACTCCTTATGCAGTAGTGAAAAAAGGTAAGGTCACCAAAGATATCGTTTGGTTGAACGCGCTCGATGAAGAAAAATATAAAATCGCCGATGGTGGTGCGGTTTTAGAGACTAAGAATTTAACCGACATCGTAGACGCTCGTATTAAGGGTGAGCCAGGTGTTTGCGCCGTCTCCGAATTGGAATTAATCGATGTGGCTCCTCAGCAATTTATTTCTGTCGCCACTTCGCTCATTCCTTTCTTGGAACACGACGATGCCAACCGTGCACTCATGGGTTCTAACATGCAACGTCAGGCTGTGGTTTCTGTGCGCGCTGACGCTCCTTACGTTTCAACCGGTATGGAAGAAAAAGCCGCGCTCGATTCCGGTCATGTTATTGTTGCCCCTGAAGCTGGTGAAATCACTCACGTAGATGGCAACTCCATCATCTTGAAAACTAAAGATGATATTCATACTTTTAAACTCAATAAATTTAAACGCAGCAACCAGTTCACCTGCATTTCCCAGAAGCCTTTGGTTAATAAGGGTCAAAAGGTGAAGAAGGGTGAAATTTTGTGTGACGGTCCAGCTATCGACAATGGTGTTTTGGCGCTCGGTCAAAACTTACTCGTTGCTTATATTTCTTGGGATGGTGGTAACTTTGAAGACGCGATCGTGTTGTCCGAAAGAGTGGTGCGCGATGATCGCTTCTCTTCTATTCACATCGAAGATTATTACTGTGAAGTCCGCGACACCAAACTTGGGCCCGAAATTACTACTCCCGACATTCCTAATGTCTCTGAAGATAAATTAAAAAATCTTGATGGTGAAGGTATTATTGGTATCGGCGCCGAAGTGAAAGCTGGCGATATTCTTGTTGGTAAAATTTCTCCAAAAGGTGAATCCGAATTAACCGCCGAAGAAAGATTACTTCGCGCCATTTTCGATGAAAAAGCCCGCGACGTAAAAGACACCTCACTCACAATGAGCCACGGTAAGAGCGGTCGCGTGATCGGTATCAAGATTTTCTCTCGTGAAAAAGGTGATAAGTTAGACCCGGGTATTATTAAAAAAATTCAGGTAGAGGTGGCTCACTTAAGAGCTGTCCGCGCTGGTGACAAGCTTGCTGGTCGCCATGGTAACAAGGGTGTTATTTCTCAGGTCCGTCCCGTGGAGGACATGCCTTACTTAGCCGATGGTACTCCTGTGGATATCGTTTTGAATCCATTGGGTGTGGCTTCTCGTATGAACCTCGGTCAGATTTTAGAAACTCACTTAGGTTGGGCAGCTAAAAAATTAGGTTATCGAGCTGTTACCCCAGCCCTAGCTGGTGCCACCGAAGCTCAAATTAAAGGCGAGCTTAAGAAAGCTGGTTTGCCAGAATCCGGTCAGGTGGATTTGTTCGACGGCCGCACTGGTCAAGCTTTCAAAGCTAAAGTGACCGTTGGTATTAAATACATGATGAAGCTTAACCACTTAGTGGAAGACAAGCTCCACATGCGCTCCACTGGTCCATACTCTTTAATTACTCAACAGCCTTTGGGTGGTAAGGCGCACTTCGGTGGTCAGCGTCTCGGTGAGATGGAAGTCTGGGCTTTGGAAGGATATGGTGCCGCTCACACCTTGCAAGAAATGTTAACGATCAAGTCCGACGATGTGGTTGGCCG
>JAHFLM010000032.1 GCA_023244865.1 Candidatus Harrisonbacteria bacterium
GTTTCTAAAAGTATTAATCGACGATCACGCCCTAATAAGTCACTCTAACCAAAAACTCCTGCCCCGGCATCACTACTCTATAACTCCCCGGCCACTGAAAGGCATGACTCGCAATCGCCTCTTCTTCCCCTCTCAAAACTCCAGTTGACTGACCACCATCCCCCCAATCAATCTTATAACTTGAATCTTGTTTATTTATATTTTTAATTGAAAAATTAGCCTGTTCAAGCACCTTCACACTCACTGTCACCTGTAAATTATTCGCCACCTCAATATTTTTATTTAAGCTACGAGAGGCAACCCCTAAGTTCTCCTCTACAAAATCAAATACTCGGCCAGTCTGGGTAGTAAATGTATCATTCACCGTACCCCGAGCATTATCCAGCGCATCAGCAATATTTTGTCTTGTTTTATTAAGCGAGCTACTAACAGCCCCTCCGAACACATCTTTAATATTAGCCAAGCCATTAGGGATACTCGAGCTAAAATTAGCCGCCTCAGGCGAAACCAAGCTAGACAACCACCCACCTCTAGAAACCCCATTTGAAGGTGTAAACCACCAGTTTACACCAAAAACAAATAGAGCCACCAAAGCTACAGCTGAAATAAATCTAAGCATTACCCTGAAAATAAACTAAAATTGATAAAAAGTCAACTGTAAAACTACCAAATAAATCACAAATATAATCCCAATAATCAAAGCCAGCCAAAGCAAAACCTTAATATCCATAACTCGTTAATTATACCACAAAGACATGGTTCACGAGACACATATCACGACACAAATTATAAAAGCCCCTAAGGGGCTTTTATAAATAAAGGTTCTAAATTTCGTGAATTGTGATATGTGAATTACGCCTTAATAGAAAATAAACCAAAGAATAACAGAAGTAGCCAACGCCAAACTCTTATATTCCCAATTAGCCATTAAAAAACCCCACTTATCTTCGCCCAACTGAAACTTCTCATTCAAAAATTTCTTAATGTCCTTTTGCAAATCCTCCTCACTCTTCATTGTCTTCAAAGCCCCGTCTCGCGCCAAAGAAATCTTCCCCCGTTCCTCAGACACCACCACCACAAGCGCGTCAGATTTTTCAGCCAAACCTAAAGCCGCGCTATGCCTCGTGCCATATTGTTTAATCTGGTCAAAATCTTGAGACAACGGCAAATGTACACCAAACTTAATCACCTTATTTCCCTCGATCACCACCGCTCCATCGTGCCCCGGTGAAGACGGATCAAAAATACTTTGAAGGAGTGGCTCAGAAAGCTCCCCGTTCAAATCAAACCCCCCGTTCAAATGTCGTAATAATGGTTCCCTCCCTCGAAGCACCACGAGCATCCCAATCTTCTGATCTGCCAAACGCATCACAACCGACACTAATGCTTCCACCACCTGAGTCACTGCTCGCAACTCCGCTCGCTTATCTCGACTTAAGCGCCACCGACTCCAAAAAGAAATTACCTCAAAAAATCTTCGAATTTCTTCCTGAAATACCACCACTAAGCCCAAAACTAAAAACCCAAACAAATATTTAAAGAACGTTAAAGTCAACTGCAACTCCAAAAAATAAGCCGTGATATAAATCACCCCTAAAATAAATAAGCCATTAAAAACAAAGGTATAACGACTCCTCGTCAAAAGCGCCATTAAGCCATAAATAAACAAGGCTACTATTAAAATATCTAATCCAGCACTTAAATAAACCATTCTTAATTTAATTATAAACTCTTTTTCTACAAATAATAAACACTCGCCTAAGGCGAGTGTTTATTTAAAACTTATTACTTAATAATAATTAACTAGCCTTTAATTCACCCTTGCCATCAGCGCTAAAGGTTATGACAGCACTTGTCCCGCCAACCTTCACGGTTACACCGCTCAAATCTACTTCCTTTTCAGCACCATCAAACACCTTAGCTCTGGCCTTAGAATAGTTCAAAGCCGCCAAGCTCACATCAGTTAACATCTTTCCACCTGGCAAAGCATCCTTAGAAGAGAATTCCTTATAACCATCATACAAAGTAATCCAGTTACCCTTAGCTTCGTTATAAACGTCAAACTGTCTCACCACAAGCTTATCCAAGCCAACTCCCAAATTCACAGTCACGAGGAGCTTACCTTTAGGATAAGTCATCGCGATTGGAGTCCCAGTCACAGTAGCTGAAGCGGGCTCAATCTTACCATTAACCACATCTTTCACATCAACTTTAACCTTCTCGCCGTTAATAGTAGCCGTACCACCCAAATCCTCACTCTTCACCATCAGATCGGCAGTCTCATTATTTTGCGAAACCTCAAACTGATTTTCGAGCCAATTCCAAGTGCCCGAATAGTAAACCAAGAGTCCCACCACCACAACGCACAATAAATATTTTAATGACCTTTTAGAATTATTAGCAGTCAAAGTAGAATCCATTGGGCTAACTCCACCCTCCGGTTTCACTTCGTTAGTATTAGTATCCATATGGCGACATTCTAAAAAAATATTTCTCAATAGTCAAATTAATGCATTCGTGTAAGCACCACTTGAGAAACAGAAATTGCTAAAACTAAAATTAAAAGATAGATACATAGCAATCCCAAAAAGCTTATTGCCGGATTAATCATCGCCAAAATAAAAGCGCTATACCAAGAAGTAATTGAGATCGCTCCAGAAGCAAAACTCAATCTTCTCAACAATATTAATTCTCCAATCGTATGGTGATGTGGCTCATTGAAAGAAATTTTCTTTAATCTTGGCGTCACAAAAATATTCAAGAAAAAACCGTTAACTACTATAATAGGAAAAATCACCACCTCCAAAACAAAGCTCGCTCGAGCATTTAAAATATTCATCATTGGCAAATACAAACCAATTCCAGTAATAAAAATAAGCGGAATCAAAAGCCAAATTATCTCCGAAAAAGTTTTCAAAACAAAAACCTCCCAATCCGCCATTCGTAAATCCTTCAAAAATTTAAAGAAAAACAAATCAGAAAAAGTTACCGCTCCCAAAGCAATCGCCGAAAATATCACGTGCACCACTAAAATGAATTTCCTATAATCGACAAGCATGCCAATTAAAAAATCTTTCACTAAAGATAAGTCAGCGAAAAAAATCAGCGCACAAAACAACCCAGAAACCAAACACCAAAAACACCACTCCCGCAAAACAATAAATTGAATCAAAACCAAGTAAAAAGAAAATAAAAACGCCAGCAAACTCATTGCTAAAACCGCAAAATAAAAAAGTTGCGGCACTGAAACCGCCACAAAAGCCAGGTAGCTAAAAAGGAAAAAAGTTAGGCCATAATAAAGCATCCCTAAAATCTCCAGGTCTATCCCAAAAATTCTACCGAACTCTGAATGAGTTACTACTTCGCAATTAGAATCTAGCGGGCACACCAAAGGCTTCTCTGTAGTTTTCCGATCATGAATCATAAAACTCACAAAAAATCCCAAAGCACTCAAAAACAAAACCACTAAATAAATGATCCCTGTCATCTTTATAGTATATCAATTTACCCCGTTAGGTGCGAAGCTATCTAACGGGGATCTAACCTTATTAGCCAAATTAGTATTATAATAAACTCATGTTTCGCCGCCTCCTACCCATTATTATCATAATCGCCTCCCTGTCTTTTTTTTATTACTTAAAAACCGCCGGCTTCGTTGAAAAAATTAAGGCGATCGAAAATCTCAAAAGCCTCACCTTTAAAATAGATAACAGCAAAGCTAAAGAAATTAAAAAAATGGTGCCGGTAGCCCCAAAACCCCTAAAAATCATCGACCGCCCCAAAAGCGTCAAAGCTTTTTATGTCACAGGCTCCGTCGCGATGACTAAAAAATTAATTAGCAAGATCCTCGACACGGTTCCCAAAACCGAAATCAACTCTCTTGTCATTAACGTCAAAGACGAAAGCGGCTCCTACCTCAATCAAAATATGGCCAACCTCGTCCGAGAGCTCCGCGAAAGAAATATTTACCCCATCGCAAGAATCGCCGTCTTCCAAGACAACCGCCTCACCAAACTTCGCCCAGACCTCACTGTTAAAAAACTCGATGGCACCCCTTATTCCAAAAACGCTCATAGCTACTTCTGGATCGACCCCGCAAGCACCGAGGCATGGGACATCAACGCCGAATTCGCTCTAGCCGCTATTGAAATGGGTTTCATGGAAATTAATTTTGACTACATCCGCTTCCCTGACTACGACCACACTCTTCTAAAATATCCTTTCTACGATAAAACCGAATTACGTTCCTCCGTCATTAACCGCTTCGCCGATTTTATGAACAAAAGAATTAAAGGCAAATATCCAGACACCATTATTAGTGCCGATATTTTTGCCTATGTCCTTTTAAGAAATGATGACCAAGGTATTGGCCAACTCTTCACCGATCTCGCTAATCGCTTCGACGTCATTGCACCAATGATCTACCCCTCTCACTACTCAAAAGGAAATTTTAATTTCGATAACCCCGCTGATCACCCATACGAAGTGATTTACCAAACCCTAACCCAAGGCAAAGCCGCTCTCGATGTCGTTGGCAAAACAGCTAAAATAAGACCGTGGATTCAAGATTTCAACCTAGGCGCCACCTACGACAAAGCCAAAATCCAAGCTCAAATTAAAGCCATTAAAGATGCCGGCTATAACGATGGCTACATGGTCTGGAATCCCAACAATAATTACGACCCTCTAAAATTTCCTAAACAATAATTAAATAAAAAATCCCGGTCCCCCGGGATTCAAACTAAACCTGCCTGTCATCAAACCAATTTCCAGCACAATAAGAAGTCTGATGCGCCTCCATCATTCCATTCATAATAAAAGCACCGCACGTAGAACACTTTCGACAACAATCAATTAAATGCTTCACCATTCTAATCTTAGTATTAGAAGACAAATCCGTCTCCGGTTCATGACAATCACACAAACAAATCGTCGGATCGGATCTTGGAAAAATCATATCAACAATCAGCGGCATTAGGGTACTCCTCGCTATGAAAATCATCACTAGAATCGCCTGATAAATCTATCACATCGGGGTCGTTAGAAACAGGGATATCTTTATCATCATCCACACCCAAAGTAGTTTCCAATAAATACTTACTAATATCAGCGACCTCTCCCAGACGCAACAAAGTTTCATCTTTAAACAAATGATCGGAATCACAAGAATTAAGCATCTGGGTCTTTCTATCGTAAATACCAGGAATTAAATAAGATTCACTCATCTCGAGGCCGGTGATAACAACCGAAGTGTCGAGAATGCTTGGATCAAACCTAAACTCATACCTCGGATGCTCCCAAGGTCTATACATCACCCCATCAAGCCGCTTCCAAAAATTTTCGTCCGGCGGTTTTGGCCGACAATTTCTCTCAGCAGCAAAAAATAAAGTTGAGACTCGATGTAATAGCTGATCATCAATCCGATACATCCCAATCCGCTTATCGCGGCCAACTGTTACTTCCGCCACTTTCACGACCTCCGCCGCAATCTCTCGCAGGAGTCTATCGATTTCTTTTCGCTCTTCCCTAATCAATCGATCGACTTCTTTTTTGTATTTCCTTTCTTTTCTAGTCAGCTTGAATCTCGGATCAACCCTAATAAAAAGAATCGCCCGAAAAAATAAACAGAGCCAATACTTAAGAAGCGCACAAAGCTTCCCCACCCAACACAATTCCGACTTCAAATCTTCATAAGTATGAATCGGCGGTGGGATCGTGGTGCCATTATCAATGTAAAGCGTTAAATCCGGTTTCTCATCATGATAATGAAAATATCGCAACCCCGGCTCAAGAATCACTCTCTCACCATGAGTCAAAAAAGTCTCGCAAAATCCAGCGTCATCAGCTCGCCATTTCAAAAAACCAGTCTTCGTCGCATCTAGAATTGCTTTCAAAACCTGCGAAATACACATGATTCACTCCTTCTACAATCTAAATGAAGTGACTAAACCCATTATCAAAAAACCATCTATATAAAAACAAATTTAAAATAATTTGTCAAAATTAGCACCGAACCACTCGTCATTCCTGCGAAGGCAGAAATCTAATCATCACATACCTAAAAATACATTAGGGACCCACCTTGATTTATTTGCCAAATACCATACAATTAACCGATATTCCGCGATAGCTCAGTTGGTAGAGCGCCTCGCTGTTAACGAGGATGTCCCTGGTTCGAGTCCAGGTCGCGGAGCCAGATAGGATTAACATCAGCGAAAGCTGGTGTTTTTCCTTTATTGACGGGCTCTTTTGGCGGTTCGAAACTCTTTTTTTCGTCTACTTTTTCTCCCAACATCTGCATTACGCGGTCAGAGACCATTTTGAAGGCTTTGTGGTATGAAATCTCAACTTTCTTGCCATTTATTGTCGAGTTCGAAAATAAAAGGGACATAAGCAACTTCTTGTCGTCGACCATCTCGATACTGCTTCGGTTTACATAAATCTTTCGTGCTTCCTTGGCCATTTGTAGAAATGTCGATCCCATATCGTAGTACTTGAGGTTGGCATTCTTATGCTTGTTGAGGCTATCCATCACTTCCTCCTGCTCGATCTTGTACTGCTCGTACTTTTTCTGATAGAAGTCCTCGCTGATTTTGCCGTCAATTTTGTCGTCATATATTTTATCTAGTCTTTGCGTGGCTACTTGGTAGCGTCGCTCGAGCTCGCCGGTGGCTTTTTCTCTGAATTCTATTTCCTCGCCATGACTTTCCTTGAGAGCTGTTTGGACCCAGCCAAGCATGTTCTCTATCGCCTCATCGTGCTTCGAGCTCAATTGCTCGATATTCTCCATTACCTGCAAATCAACATTTTCCTGCTTGACCCATTCTCGCTGGGAACAGTTTTTATAATGGTTGCAGTGGCCATACCAGTGGCCTTTCTGTATCTCCCATGTCACCCTTCCTTTGCACTCGTCACAGCGGAAAACATTTTTAAAGAGCGAGTTGTGCTTATTGTGTTTCGGCGTACCGTTGCTATGCATAATGTCTTGGCATCGCATAAATAATTCTTTGGTGATGAGTGGCTCGTGTTCACCTTTTCCGACCTTACCATTCCAACGATTCATCCCGTAATAAAACGGATCGCCGAGGAGCTGATGGACTCGCGAGTGGCTGACTTTGTTTCCTCCTCGAGATCGCATACCAAGCTTATACATTTCATCGGCGAGTCTTTTCGTTGAGCGTACGTTTGTGGCATAAAGGTCAAACATTTTCTTAACGATCGGTGCCTTCTCTTCGTCTATCACATGAATTTTGTGTCCTTTCTCTCCGATAGTTTTATATCCGAGCGGTGGCTTGCTCGGTAACCATCCTTGAGCAAGCTTTTCTTTCTGTCCTTTCTTTACGTTCTCAGAAAGGAGACGGATGTAATATTCGGCCGTAGCTACTTTGACTCGCCACATAAACCATTCATGTGATTTAGAGTCTTTGTGGAGTGTACAGCCTTCTTTGACGAGATGGATGGTGTGCTTTTCGTCAGCCAGTATCCATTCATCGATAACCGGCACATCGGCAAAATTACGAGTTAAACGATCAGTCGTCTCTACGAAGACTGTATTGATCTTGGACTTGGTCACATACTCCAGCATTTCGTGGAATATCTTTCGCTGGATTTTTCCAGCAGCCGATTCTTGAATGGCAAAAACTTTTACGAGATCATAGCCATTCCGGTCGGCATAATCATGCAGAAGTTTCTCTTGAGCCGGAAGAGAATAGCCGGTGTCCTCCTGATCTTTGGAAGACACACGGGCATAGCCCACGGCCTGCATCGACTGATTTTCTTGATTCATTGTCATAATCATTTAGTTAATAATTTGTTGGTTCGAATGCGACTTTCCGTACCACGACACACCCTATACTAATCTTGCTCGTCCGCTAAGCTCGAGTTGCCCACAGTTGGTTTTCCATCCGCAAGCCACTTTTTTATTATCGCGGCTTTGGCATCAGGGTATTGATTGCGTGCCAGGGCAAGTTGCATCTCATATGGAATAAACTCCCAGCGATCACCTGGCGACATTTCACTGAAATTCAGCTTACTGAGTTCAATCCTGTCTTTCGGATGACCCTCCACACGATCCAGTAATTCCTTGATAGCGGCCAGCTTCACATTGTCTTGCTGGCTTCCCATAAGGGCTACGAGCATTTCGTTGGCCAGACGAAAATTCTGTTCACGAACACGCACACCGGCTTTCCGGACTATGTCTACGGTTTCTTGGTGGATGAGATCCAGTTCCTGCGCGTAGAGCCGGTAGGTTTCCTGTAGTGTTCCTGATTGCTTGAACCAATCCTTAATCGTTTGCTCGGTGAATTTGGCTTTTCTACTTTTTTGGAATCGGTGATTGATATCCTCGGCGATGTTTTGGTAGGAATAGCCTTTATATTTCAGCTCGAGCGCGCGCTCATGGTATTTGGTTATATGTTTCAACTTGGCCATAAAAAGTTGTGTTTAGTAGAGTCTTTTCTTGCTCTCAATTGGGATGATAAGGAGTGGTCTACCGGTTACCCATTCAATGATGTAAGCGGCCGCATGGGCTCTTACCACTTTGTCTTTGCTTTCCAGAAGTGAGATCAGAACTTCCGCCGCTTTTGGCATATTCTTTCGGATGATCTCGTCAGCGATTTCAATTTCGGTTTTCTTTTTATGCTTGGTCATAGATTTTAGTAATTACGTTTATGTCTGTTTGATGAGAACGACATCTTAGCGACCAGATCGGCTTTCATTTGGTTTATTTTCTTGATCTGGTTTTGGCCGTTAACTTCTTTATAATTTTCTTTAATTTCTTTTAATCCCTTAGCTTCTATATCATCGCCGTCGGACGCAGTGTGCGTGTCATGCCGTTCGGCATTTCGTGCAGATCGGCCACCGTCCTGCTTCAGATGTAGGATGGAGAGCAAAGTGATGCTTCGGGGTTTGAATTTGGCATCTTCGCCTCGGATTTTCGTGATCGCGACAAAAGCCCACTCCTCGAGCTTATCCAAACACTTCTTAATCGTTCGCCAATCTTTCAGGCCAGAGTAAAGCCGAAGCGTCTTGTTTGATGCTTCTATGGTCTGACTCGCTTTGTTTGAAGCTATCTCGGTCAAAGCACAGTACACGTTGCGCAGATTGCGATACGCATCGTCGCTCACACGTTTATCGAGCCACTGCTGACGCATAAACCGCAAAGCCGGTTTGTCTTGATAGGCAAACGGGGCTTCGCGGTAATCTCGGACCTTATGCTTCTTGTCGCTTGGGTACATTGTCATATAGCTCTATGAGCGTTCGACCACTCGTGATGTCCTCGATGTAGAATCGCGACAAAGCATCGTAATAACTTACGAGATTGAATGCGATGTCGTGCAGGTCTTGATCATTCACCTCCTGCCCGAAATCTCTTTTGAGAATCACGCGGAGCTTCTCCAGCGTTTCCGGTTTTATTTTCACAGGTCTTAGTTCTCGGCGTAAATCCGTACCTTGACCTGTTTGACCTCGTTGAAGAACGCCTGAGGCTCGACTTGAAGCTCGCGGCTCCAATATCGCTTCACCAGAGAATCCAAGTCAGGGCTCTTGCCGAAGCAGAAGAGCACCTTGTGCGGATTTCCCCGATCCACGACCTCAAGAGAATCAGGAATAAATAATAAAAGCACCGCGACCAATGCCAGGTCGGCGGTTTTGTAGTAATTGTTTTCCATATGTTGGCATTTTCATTGTCATTAACCTCTACTCTCACACCTATTTGTTATAGCAATCGTGGCGCACCTCTTTACATACTCTTTAAGAAAATTTACGACACAAAAAAGACGACTGTTTTAGTCGCTTTCAAAAAAGTTATCAAGAAGGGTCGGGAGAGTACCGGCGTATTTTATTCTTTTTTCAAAAAAATGCCGGTGAAGATGCGGTATCCGGAGTCTCGATAGCCGTCTATGATTTTGAGGACACCAAGTTTTTCGTGGGCAATTCGATTCATGGCTTGGACCGCGCTTTCAAGAGATTTTCTGGATGCGAAACCGCAGATTTCTATCAGAGTTTCAGTAGGCACATAGGTTTTGTGAGCTATCAGTGTTCGAATCATCTTGTCCCGGTAGCTATTCACCTCCACA
The DNA here is from genome assembly GCA_023244865.1 of Candidatus Harrisonbacteria bacterium. Lineage (GTDB taxonomy): Bacteria > Patescibacteriota > Minisyncoccia > UBA6257 > UBA11618 > JAHFLM01. The sequence continues at coordinate 10,077 of JAHFLM010000032.1, forward strand.
CGGTAGCAGTGATCGATTTTAGGTTCGCAATACAGCTCGTTGTCGGCCGTGAAAAAGACCACTGTTTTATTCTTGATCGGCTGGATCGGCGTGGTTACTTTTTCAAACCAATAATCGACTACATCCTTGGCAATCTTTTTTCTTTCGGTCTTGTCCTGTTTTCGGTATTCCTTGATGCCGAATAAAATCTTTTCTGTCTTGGCTAGATGCT
>JAHFLM010000033.1 GCA_023244865.1 Candidatus Harrisonbacteria bacterium
TTCACCCTTCTTCATTGTGTTCACGATCGTATCAAAAAAGGCGTCCACGAGCATCGCAGCCTGCTTCTTAGCTAAAGTGCTATCAGCGGCCATTAAAGCTTCGACTAAACCAGTTTTCTTCATAATATAAATATATAACAATCTGCGACCTTTTTTCTTTCTAAAAAGAATATACCATATTCTAATCCAGTCCTACAAACTTGCGCAAGCACCACTCTGAAACCTAGAGTTCTCATCCTTTACTTATTTTAACTTTTATATTATAAATAAGCGTCCCTTGAAAACACTTAACCATAGAAGGAGTCGGCTATGAACGAAGATCGATTAAGAACTTTAATTTTAAGCTATCAGACAGACTCTACAGATGCAGAAGTTTTGAAAGAAATCACCGAAATTTGTACACCTTTAATGGTAGATACTGCCACAGCTATTTGGTTTAGTGGTAGGTGGTTCCACATGCAAAGCACCTCCGGAATCGACGACCTCGTTGCAGAGGGTTTTATGGGCTTACTTGAAGTATTAACGTCCTTCGACGTTACTTCCAAAGGCCAATTCAAAACCTTCGCTGTTTGGCGTATTAGAGGTGCGATGATCGATTCTTTGCGTAGATTAGATTTCACGCCCAGATTAACTAGAGTCTCTGTCACAAAGCACAACAAAGTTCAAAGAATTTCCGGCAAAAAAATCCCCACTCTCAAAGACATTCAAAAAATACTTAGTGTAGATAAAAAAAGAGCTCGATTAATTCGCCGAGAAACTCTTTTTGCAAAAAATTTAAGCTCCACCGAAGACATAGTTTTTGACGATAATTATAAAAGCAGAACCCTAGGAGATCTCCTTGAAAGTCACGGGGAAGATGCTAAGCCAGCCAGATCATTATTAGAAAATGATGAATTCGAAGAACTGCTCATTGGCTGCGACGAATTAGAACGAGCTGTAATTACCTTCTACTATAAACACAACATGAAAATGAAGGCTATCGGAGAATTATTAGACTTATCAGAATCCAGAATCTCTCAAGTTCACGACACCTGTATTCGTCGACTCAAAACCAACCTTCAAGGAAAAGAAGAAAGGAGCCCTAGTCATGCCAATGCAAATGCGATCTAGAACCTTCTTGAAAACTTTTCGAATCGCTAAAGAAGAACCGGAAACAGAACCCGAAGAATTCAACGCTAAAGCGCATATTGAAAAGAGAAAAGAAGCGACCTCTAATGGCCTCATGCTTGATCCTAAAAAAATCCGACCCTTTGAAAATCAGCCTCGCAAGCTCTTCAATGAAAAGAAAATTTTAAGAATCGCGAAAAGTATCGCGAGAATTGGCCAAAGAACCCCAGTCTCAGTTAAAGAAATCGAAGGTGATCCAGAACACACCCATGAGTTAGTCGATGGTGAGAATCGTGTCTTAGCCTTCTTATTATTCGGTCCCAGATTAGTTGACTTCCCCGAAAAAATTCGCGCTGTAGTTGAAGAAGTAGCCGACGAAGCCGAGCAACACACACTCTCGATCGCCTCCAACTTCTGCAAGAACGACCACTATCCAATAGAAATCGCTTGGGCAATCCGAAAAGAAGCCGAGACCAAAACCGCCGAAGAAATTGCCGACATTTTTGGTTACTCGGTTAGCTGGGTAAATCAGCACAAAAGACTGAATAAATTATGTCCCGCGGTTCAAAAAATGATGTACGACGATGAGGTTCCAGAAGAGCAATGGCTCACTCTCTCGAAAGCTTTAATCATTGTCGATAATTTCCCCGAAGATCACGCCGCTCAACTTGAAATCGCTCAAAGAATCCGAGCTAAAGATATCAAGGTTGGTGTAGCTCGAAATGAAACAATCAATTACGCCGCCGGAAATGCCACGATTAAGCCAAACGACTCAGGTCGCAAAGGCAACAAACCCTATCGAAGACTCAGCCATCTCAAAACCTTCCTACAAAGAAGTGCTGAGCTGAGCAAAAGCTTCGGTGAGTTGAGCGAGAGCTTCCTTGCTGATGCAATCGGTGATAATCAAAATAACGTGAAAGAAAAGATGATTAAACAAATTCAAGCTATTAAAACTTCCCTCGCCGCTCTCGAAACAAAAATTTCCCAAGTCGGTAACGAAGACGATGATGAATAAATAATCAAAAACAGCCCGTTGGGGCTGTTTTTTTTATTTTAATTTTATCAATCAAAAAACGCATTAATTTGAGATGAGCCCGAGGCGCTTCCGGAATCTCTTGTGAGCTGTACAAGTAGTACTGCGAACAAGGAAGTTCCGGAAGCAACGAAGGGATCGCTCAAATTAAGGCGTTTTATCTCGCCACCTCAAGAGCTCGCGTTTCTCTTATAACCACCACCTTAATCTCTCCCGGATATCTCATCTCGGTTTGAATCCTCCCAGCAATATTCTTTGCAAGCTGCAAAGCGCCAAAGTCATCTATCTTTTCTGGCACCACAAAAATTCTAATCTCTCTACCACCACTCACCGCATATGACTGCTTAATCCCAGGATATGAACTCGCAATCTTTTCTAGGTTTTCTAAACGCTTAATATAATTTTCCACCGTATCTCTTCTTGCCCCAGGACGCGCTCCACTCAACACATCCGCCGTCGTCACGATAAATGCTTCCGGCGTCGCATGAGGATAATCATCATGATGCGCCTCCATCGCTAAAATTACTCGCTCATCAATATTATATTTTTTCAAAAGCTTTCTTCCGAGTTCAATATGTGTGCCCTCCACCTCGTGATCAATCGCCTTTCCAATGTCGTGCACCAAAGCACCTCTCTTCGCCACCTCCACATTCGCGCCAAGCTCTCCTGCAATCATACCCGCAATATGCGCCATCTCCACCGAATGCGCTAAAACATTTTGCCCATAACTTGTCCTAAAATGTAGCTGCCCTAAAATCTGAATAATCTCCTTTGGAAAATCGATAATTCCTAATTCAAACACCGCCTTCTCACCATACTCCAAAATTCGCTTATGCAAATCCACCTTCGCCTCCTCCACCTTCTCCTCAATTTTCGCCGGCTGGATTCTCCCGTCCTTAATTAATTTTTCTAAAGTGAGTCGGGCCGTCTCTCTTCTTAATGGATCAAAAGAGGAAATCGTCACCGAATCTGGCGACTCATCCATCACAATATCCACTCCCGTTAATCTTTCTAGAGTCCGAATATTTCTCCCCTCCCTACCAATAATCTTCCCTTTCATATCCTCACTTGGCAAAATAAAATGCGAGGTTGTTAACTCCGACACATGGCTTCGCGCATAACGCTGAAGCGCCGTCGTAATGACATCCATCGTTTTTTTCTCCGCCTCATCTTTCAACTCTCTCTCAAACTTATTACTATAATTTAACAAATCTCCCTTATACTCCTCCTCCACTCGGCCCAAAAGTAACTTCTTCGCGTCTTCAGCTTTCATTCCGGCTACTTTTTCCAAAGCCCCCTTCGCCTCTTCTTTCAAAACCTCCGCCTGACCCTTCAAGCCCTCCACATCTTTCATCTTCAAATCCAACACCTCCTGATTTTTCATTAACCTCGAAGACTGCTCAGCTAAAGTTTCTTCTCGCTTCATTAAGTGAATCTCACTCTTATCAAGCTTCTCTTTCCGATTCACCTCCTCTCGTTTTACCTCGTCAAAAATCGCCGCCGCTTTTGCTTTTGCGTCTAAAACCAACTCACGCGCTTCTACCTCTGCTACTCCCAAAGTCTCCTTAACCTTTTTATCTATATCCTCATTATTCCTCTTTGATAAAAAACGATTCACTAAATACCCCGCCAAAAATCCGACGACCAGCGCCAGAATCCAAAATAAATTGCTGTCCATACATAAAATAATTTCCTAAATACTTCATTAAATGAATTGTTAGGAACAAACTCCAAAATCGATTATGATTAATATTAGCTAGAGATATTCTAATAATTTTTAAGCCAGATGTCAAAGAAAAAACTCGCCCTAATAGTCTTAGATGGCGTTGGCGTTGGTAGTCACGACTCCAGTAACCCCATCCACCTAATTCAGCCCCAAAACCTCAATAAATTCTCTCAAACCTACCCCTACGGCACTCTCCAGGCCAGCGGCATCGCTGCCGGCCTCGGCTGGAATGAAGAAGGGCGCAGCGAAATCAGCCACCTTTTAATGGGCGCCGGCCGAGTCATTTACCAAAATTACCCCAAAATTAGCCTCGCGATTAACAATCGCACCTTTTACAAAAATCAGATTTTGGTCGAATGCCTTGATAATCTAAAAAATAAGACTGGCAATCTTCACCTAATCGGCCTTCTCTCAAGCCTCAACTCCGAAAGCTCGTTTGCTCATCTTATCGCCATCATTAATTTTATTGGCGAATTTATTAGTCAAAACAAACTCCCCTCTCAAATCTGTCTCCATCTTTCTTTAGACAGTAATAATAAGCCCGAGCCAGCTGAATCACTCTTAGAAAAAATCACTAAATTAAAAACTCAATTTCCTTTCTTAGAAATCAAAAGTTTGTGCGGCCGCTACTTTGCGCTAGACACCACCGAACACTTCGACCGCATTAAAGAAAGTTACGAAACTATTTTAGGCACCAAACCCCACTACGACACCTTTGAAAAATATTTCACCCATCACAAAGAACGTGGCTTAGAAGCCGAAAAATTTCCCGGTGGAAATCTAGGCACGCCTTACAACCTCAAACCCGAAGACACGCTTTTCTTTTTTAACTTCAAAGAAGCCAGCATCAAAGAATTAAGTAGCGCCTTTCTCGACCCCAATTTTAATTACTTTGAAAAAGAAGCCTTTCCTGATTTAAAAATTATTACCCTCACTAATTACTCCAATGATTTTAAAAAAGCCCTCGTTGTTTTTCCCGAAGAAAAAATTAGCGATACGGTTTCCGAAATTATCTCGAGGAATCATCTCAATCAATTAAAAATTACCGAAAGTATCCGCGGCCCCGAAGTCACCTATTATTGGAACGGCCTCAAAGAAACGCCGCTCGAAAATGAATATCGGATCATAATCCCGAGTGACCTCGGCCTTCACCCCGAAGCTAAGCCAGAAATGATGAATGCTGAAATTACCAGTCGAATTATCCAAAGTATCGAAGATAACGAAATGGATTTCATTTTAGCCAACTTTCCTAATGGCGACATCATCGGCCACACCGGTGACTTTGAAGCGAGTAAAAAAGTCGTGAAAATTTTAGACGAAAGCCTAGATCTTATCGTCAAAAGCGCCCTCGCTAAAAATTGGCAGGTCATGATCACGGGCTCACACGGCAACCTAGAAAAAATTATCGACTCAGTCACAGGCTATCCCGACAAAAAACATAATCCCAACCCCGTCCCTGTTTACATTATTAGTAATGAACTTCTGAAAACCCCCAACCCGGGAATTAGAGATCAGAGCACCACCGATGGTATTATTTCCGACATTGGCGCAACCGTCCTAGACCTCTTAAACCTTCCTAAACCAGAAAGTATCTCTGGAAAATCTCTCTTAAAAGTCTTGCGTTAGCCTCCTCTAGCCATAAAAAACAACTCGTGCTAACTTAAGCACGGTTCCTTAACAAGGATATTTTTAAATCTCGAAGAGGTGCAACATGTCAGGTGAACCCAGCAAAAAACTCCCCTTATGGCCAATCACACTGAATATTATCATTCTTGGCTTAGCCCTTTTGACTATCGCCATTTTTTCTAAAAACCCAAAAGCTAAACCCGGAAAAGAAAGTAAAGCCGAAAGACTTGAAGTTCAAAAAGAATTTCCCAAAGACAGTCGTTTCATTCTCGGTAAATTCTATACCGCCGACTGGTGCATCTTCTGCCAAAAACTTAAAAAGGCTCTAGACGAAAATCCTGAAACTAAAGATTGGCAAGAAATCATAGAGCTCGTGGACATAACAAAGGGTGATGAAAATTTTTCCGAATCAATGCCCGTTATCTTCCCAGTTATTGACGGAGCAGAAAATAGAAAAATTAAACTTCTCAGTGGCTACTCTGAAAAATTGAAATCCGTGGAATATTTTACGGAGTTTCTCAAAAAAGCTTTAAAGCTACGTGGGGACATTATTTTCTTGGGGGATAGCGAATCAATTGAAAAGCCCGATACAGATAAAATAGCTGCGAAGTTAAAATGGCAAAAATTCAGCGGTGATTATTTCTACCGCCTGAGTCTTTATTCGGATTGCCTAGTCAAAAGAGAGGCGGTGCTTCATGCCACTACAAAGGAATCACAAAAAGCAGCAAAGGAAGCATATGAATCAGCCCTGGAACAATATGCCGAAGCCGAAAAGAAAAAAGACTTGGAAACCGGAAAAAACCAGTAAACTCGTCATCTGTGGTGGAGTGATTCTAACTCTAATCATGCTATCTCTATCAATCATTCCACTTGTTACCCTCCTTCAAGAAAGGCCGAAACTACAATGAGCAATCCCCCTGATCAAACTAAAACTAATAACTCTTCAGGAAAGCTCCTTATTATAATCGTAGCGTTGGTCATTTTAAGTGCGGCTATCAGTTTCAAAATCAAAGAATCTCGCAAAGATTCGGAAAAATCCAAAACTAATACGGAACAAGTTGAAAATCCCACCGCCAAAAAAACGATTGCCAATGAACCTAAGGATAACCTTTTAGAAAAAGACCTCCCTAAACTTCCTGACCCTCCAAAAGATGATTTCTAATCACAACCCACAGAGCAAAGGAGTAAATCGTGGCTAAAAAGAGAAAAAAAACCGTAATAAAATTACGCAGTAAAAAACCGACTAAATTAAGTTTTGAACAAATAACAGAAAACCTCGGCGGCTTCAGTCAAGAAAAAAGTGGCAGGGTAGTGCATATTAATAGTGAAAAAGATACAACGATCAAAATGTCCACAGCTGAATGGCGAAGTCTCTGCAGAAAAATTCGCAGAAGTAAATAATAAAAATTCAATCAAAAGGCCTCCCAAAACTTCCCGACCCCCCAAGGACGACTTCTAGAAAGAAATCTACTTAGAATTTAACACCCCTCTAGTGGGGTGTTTTTATAAAATAAGCTTTGACTTTAAACCCCAAAAAGCCCAATATAAAAATATGAAAACAAATCCAAAAGAACTAAAAAATCTAGGCTTTGAACAAATAACCGAATGTTTTGGAGGGATCGGCTGCATCTTTAAGAAAGAAAAGGCTGGCAACATAACTCTAGTTAACTCCGAAAATAGCACCAGCATTATAATGTCCAAGGCTGAATGGGAAAGCATCAAGAAAGGCGTTCCATCAAACAATTAATTTGTTATTTTTTATAAATTAAGAAGTATAATTAACCTATGCGCTTCTTAATTTTTCTTATTTTCAACACTTTAGCCTTCTACCTCCTCAACCTCTATCTTCCCGGATTTCATCTTCTTATCAGTAAAACTCTCCTTTTCCCCCTCCTCATTTTCACGGGTATAAATCTCTACATTAAACCCATTTTTAAGTGGCTCTTCACCACTTTCATCATTTTTACCCTTGGCCTCTTCTCCTTTCTCATTAACGTCGGAATCCTTCATATAATTGACATTTACTCAAATAATATTACAATAGAGGGCACAACGGCTTTACTAATAGCTACCCTAGCTATTACTCTAAGTAATGTCCTAGCTAGCTCGATTAATTGGCTCGCTAAATAAATTTTACTAAAAAATATGGATTGGCTAAATATTATCAATACAGCTCAAGTTGTTACCTCGGTCCTTATCGTCGGCTTAGTCTTACTCCAAGAAAAAAGCAGTGGGGTAGGCGGCGCTTTTGGCGGAGGTGGTGGTAGCGGTGGTGGCGACAGTGGTTTTTATCAAACTCGCCGCGGCCTAGAAAAGATCGTTTTCATTCTCACTATTATTGCGGTTATTATCTTTGTAGCCTTAGCCGCTTCTCACCTTGTTTTATCTCTTAAATAAAAGTTATACTCGTTTCCAAAAAAAAGAAGCGATTTTATTTTGGAGCGGTCTCATAATTGGTCTTGTGGCCTTAGTTTTTATTAGTCTTAATTATTATCTAGACATCACTAAGGCCGTCCCTAAAAGAGGTGGGTCATACATAGAAGGCTTGGTGGGTCAACCAGTTTATATCAACCCACTTATTAGCTACAGCAATGGAACGGACGAAGATTTAATCCGCCTCACCTTTAGTAACTTAGATGAATTAACCGACCACTATGAAGTTAGTCATTCTAATAAAATTTGGACGGCCTTTCTAAAAAAAGATTTAAAATGGAGCGATGGTGAAGTTCTTAAAGCTGACGACGTTATCTTTACTTTAAATACGATTCAGAATCCCCAAAACTCCCATCCGCTCTTCAGCTCGTGGGAAGGTGTTTTTGCCGAAAAAATTAATGACACTGAAATTCGCTTCACTCTCAAAAACCCATATGCTTTCTTAAACGACAATTTTAAAAATCTTTATCCAGCCCCACTCCACATTTTTAATGATATCCCTTACCCCAACCTCAAACTCTCTAAATATAATCTCGAACCTATCGGCAGCGGCCCTTATAAATACTCCTCTTATATCGCCAAAAATACCGGCTACATTGATAACTTATATTTAGAAAGTAATCCTAATTACTACGGCGGAACACCCTACTTCACTAAATTCATTGTCAATTTCTATAAAACCGAAGACGCCCTCATTAAGAATTTCAACCAAAAAGAAGTTTCCGGCTTCAACTTAAGCGACCCTAAAAAACTTGGGGAGCTAAAACTTTCCTATAAAAAAATATCTCTCGCCCTTCCTCGCTATTTTGCAGTCTTCTTAAACGAAAAAAATAACCCAGCCCTAAAAAATCTTGAGGTTAAAAAAGCCTTAGCTATGGCTATTAATAAAGATGAAATTATTAATAAAATTTATCTAAATGAAGCTGCTAAAATCGACGGGCCCCTCCCCCCACAAATCCCAGGTTACATTAAAAACGAAGACGACCTCTTCGACTCAACCCTAGCCCGCAGCATCCTACAAAAAGCCCTGAAGTTTAACCCGTTGAATAGCTCCAAAAATTCAACTGGTTTGACAAAAAACAACAAGTCTGCTACAATTGAACCTAAAGATAGTTACTTATTGGAGATCACGCTCACTGTTCCTAACACACCCAATCTCAAAGAAGTTGGTCAATATATCGCTAATTCTTGGGAAAAAGTTGGCGTCAAAACCAATCTTGTTGTCCTAGATCTTGAAAACATCAATGACACCATCCTAAAGAAAAGAAGTTATGAAGCTCTACTTTTCGGAGAACAACTTAAGAATAACCAAGATCTTTACTCTTTCTGGCACAGTAGCGAGAGCTCTTACCCAGGAGGTAATTTAGCCAATGTCTCTAGTCAAACCATCGATAATCTGTTAGAGTCAATTAGACAAGACCTCAACGTTGAATCTCGCAGACAAAAGATTAAATCTCTAGAAAAGACTATTCGAAGCACCTATTCTACTATCTTTCTCGTTAGCCCTAATTATCTTTATATCACCCAAACCAAGCTAGAAGGTTTTAATGACTTCTATATTCAATCCCCTAGCAATCGTTTTAACAATGTTAATCAATGGTATTCCGAAATCAACCGCGAGTTTAATTAAATAAAAAATCGCTTTAAAGAAGTGTTATTCAGGGCCTGCCCTGCGTAGCCTTCGGCGAAGCAGGGACGAGTGGTGAAATGGCAGACACGCACGATTCAGGTTCGTGTGCCGTAAGGCGTGAGAGTTCAAGTCTCTCCTCGTCCACATAAATTTTTACTTAGGTAAAAATTAAGTAATTAGTAATTTGTAGTTAGTAATTAGAGCGATGAATTTATTTAAAATTAATAAAAATTTATCCCTAAATACAAAATACTCACGCTAATTACAAAAATATAAACAATAAAAAAATGGAAAATAAAAAAATAAATCCAGTTACACCATCGAGTGTAGCTAAAAAAACCGCAGAAGCGGTCAAGGCTTCTCCTGAGCTTAAACCACAGGAGAAACCTAAAACTTCTCCTTCGACTCCGGTCAGGACAAGCAATTATAAAGCCAGAGTCGCAAGAAGACCTATGACCCCTAGAAGCCATAATAAAGAAGGCTTTAATCGACATGGCTACCGAGATATTCCAGTAGATAAAGCCCCAGCTATTCAAGGTAATCCAGACGCATTAAGAATTGTGC
>JAHFLM010000073.1 GCA_023244865.1 Candidatus Harrisonbacteria bacterium
GGAGTGGTGTTTCTAAACTGATTTTTCGCCATCACTTGGTTGAGGGTAAAATCTTTACTTCTCATGCGAGTGAGGCGGATTTTGACGTCACGCACCGAAAGATTATTGGCTAAAATGTCATCGAAGAGACCTCTTTGTTCTTGAGAGTCTGGCACAGAGAGTAAAAGGCGGCCTTGGCTATCGCTAATCTGGCGACTGCCGATCGCCTCTTGAATATAAGTAGGTAAAGTAAGTAAGCGCATTACGTTTACAATCGTTTCGCGGCTCTTACCCATGCGCGCGGCGATTTCTCTTTGAGTTAGGCCGAATTCTTCTTGAAGTTTGGCGTAGGAACGGGCGGATTCGATCGGGTTTAAGTCGGCGCGTTGAATATTTTCGACAATCGCGAGTTCTAAATTATCGCGATCTTCTTTAATTTGCTTAATAATAGCTGGGACGGTTTTCAAACCAGCACGCTTGGCGGCTGTAAGTCGTCTTTCACCCGCAATGAGCTGGAAAAACTCCACACCTTCTTTATCTAAAACTCTAGAAACTACCAAAGGCTGAATAATACCGAGTTCACGAATGGAATTAGTGAGATCTACCAAGGCCTCTTCTTCGAAAACTTTGCGGGGTTGATGAGGGTTAGGCTTGATGTCTAGGACTGGAATATTATAAATATTATCTTCGAAACCGTTGGCGTTATTAAAGCTAGCGGCGCTATCCCCTGCAATTCCTATAGATGGAGGAATAACCACTGGGCTTGGTTGAGTGAAAGATTGAGAAACGGGAATGACAGCTAACGGCGTTTGAGCGGCTACTGGAAATTGAACTAATTCGGGCACTGGGAGTGATTTTGGTTCAGGAATAAGTGGTTGTTCTGGAACTATTTCTGGTAAAGGTTCGGAAACAGGTAAATTTTCTAATGGCTCGGGCATAGGGGCCCTAACTGGAGCGTCAACGGTGTTAACTGATGTTTCTAATGCTTGTGGAAAACTTGTGGATACAGGGTCTGAATTAGGCGTTGTTTGATTTTCTGTCGTCAAGATTCCTGCCTCCGCCCGTTCGACAGGCGGAGGACTAGCAGGAATGACAAAAGAAGAGGTGGGGTTAGCAGATTCTGGAACTAAGGGCTTATTTTTATTGGGGATTAAGGATTCTAAACCACGGCCTAGCATAAATTAGATAAAATTATTTTTAGTATAAGACGGCACCGACAATTCTTGGGAAATTAATTCTCTCGCCAACCTTTCGTAAGCCTTGGCCCCCACTGATTCGGCATCATATAAACAAATTGGCTTGCTAAAACTTGGCGCTTCAGCGAGAGAAATCGCTCGGGGAATCTCGACTTCATAAACATGACCTAAAAAGTGCTTACGGAGCTCGCGACTGACTTCGCGCGAAAGCTGTTCTCTCGTATCATACATGGTTAAAAGCGCTCCGGCAACGCGAAGATTCTTATTTAAATTGTTATTTAACAAATCCACCGTCTCGAGAATTTGCCCCAAGCCTTCCAAGCCATAATATTCACACTGCACTGGAATAATAATCTCATCAGCCGCCACCAAACCATTAACGGTCAACATACTCATCGATGGTGGGAGGTCGATAATGACATAATCATATAAATGGCTGATCGGACGAATAAACTTATCCAAATAATGCTCGCGATTTTCTTTATCTAGTAATTCTACGGTGAGGCCGGCAAGGTTTGGGTGGGCGGGAATGAAGTGGAAATTCTTAATTGGAGTGGTGTGAATTAACTCTAAAGCCACTCTATTACCCAAAAGACCGTCGTAGATACTACGGCCGTTAATGTTCCGGACATCGCAACCCAAACCAGAACTCGCATTAGATTGCGGATCAAAATCCACTAACAAAACTTTTTTGCCCATCAACGCTAAATAAGCCGCGGTGTTCGTGGTCGTGGTAGTTTTGCCCACTCCCCCTTTTTGATTGCAGACGGCTATAATGCGGGTCATTGTAACTTTATTGTATTACTAAAAAATAAGCTTGTCATCTTAGGCAGTGGTTTACAAAATCCAAAAAACCTTATAAATTAAGAGGATCGTTAAACAAGGCCCGGGTGGCGGAATGGCAGACGCAGTAGACTCAAAATCTACCGATCGCAAGGTCATGTGGGTTCAAGTCCCACCTCGGGCACATATTTTTTAAAACCGCTGTATGCGGTTTTTAAAATACTTATCTGATGTGGGACTTGAACGTTAGGATAAGGGAGGCTTTTTAGAGTTGACTTTTATTATATTTAATCTATTATATTGAAACCTGTTGGGCTTAGGCCTATTTACTGATTAGTTCCTTGAAAGCGAGGTGTGGAGTGTCGGGAAGAAACCAAGATCAAGTGGGTAATGTAACTGGAGGTGGAGCGTTTCAGACGCCCGGGGACATGGGAAATCGCGCGGCCGATCAAGAGCAAGTGGAGCTAAAAACTGCTTTGGATGCCGGCCTCGGTGACGATCTATTGCAACCATTTGTCAGTGGAAATTTGCAGATTGATGAAGCGACAGGATTACAGCAGGCCTTAGACGCAACAAATGATGCCATGGCGAATGCCGATGAATCTCAGGCCGTGGATCCTGCGCATATTTCAAATATCACTATTTTAATTACCGATCCCGCGATTCAGAACACTTATTTGGTGTCGCTCCATTGTGAGGAAAGACAGGTTGGGCTACTAATCCATTCCGAAAGCCCGATTTATGACTTAATGTTGGCGGCTGATGGAATCATAGATGATGCTGAGTATA
>JAHFLM010000074.1 GCA_023244865.1 Candidatus Harrisonbacteria bacterium
ACTTCTAAATCCGCCATCAGCAGAATCTGCGGCATTGAGATCGAGTTTGATCCATGGTTTAGCAAATAATTTAAGAATGAACGGTAGGAATTTTGAATCGGTAGCAATTTTTGAATTAGGTCATGTATTTAAATTAAAAGAAGGTGGGGTGCTAGAGAAAAATAAATTAGGTTTGGCAGCTGCGGCAAAGCATGAAGTGGTAACTTTTTTGAAAGGAATAGTGGAAGATTTAATGAGCGGTTTGGGGATATTTGAATGTGAATTTAAAATTAGTGATAAGAATAAGTTAGAGATTTTGGTTGACGGCGAAGTGGTGGGATTTTTAGAATTTGAGGGGACGAGTCGGGGAAAGAGGGTGGTGGCGGAACTGGATTTGGATGAGCTTTTGAAGTTAGTGGAAGAGGAGAGAAGTTTTGTGCTAATTAATCGTTTCCCAAATATAATTCGAGATATTTCTTTTGAGATGAAAACTCGAGTGAGCTATGAAGAGATTTTAGTTTTAATTAAAAAAATCGCTTCGGAGATTCTAGCTGATCTAGATGTTTTGGATTTATATAATGAGGCGATGACCTTGAGATTGGTTTTTGAATCTAGTGAGAGGACTTTGACACAGGCTGAGGTGGATTTGGAAATGAATAAAATTTCTAAAGTGCTTGTGGATAAGTTTGGGGTGGTGTTGCGTTAGGTAGTAGCTTAAAATTGAGTTATGGCAGTAAGAAAAAAGAATTTTGAGAGAGAAAATTTAAAGATGCTTTTTGTTTCGATGGCTTTGGTTTTAGCTTTTGCGGTGCAATATAGTCATGTTTATTATGGATCAACTAATGCGGCGGAGGCAGCGTCATCAGTGGCTAATGCAAGCAATGACCTTAATGACTTTAAGATTGGTCAGTGCTCAGATAGTGCAACTGTTTATGGTTGGGGTAATAAGAGTGTTGGGATGGCTGGGGCAATGGCTGACCTTGGTTGTTTTGATTTGAATGGGAATAAGCTTGAGAATATTTTGACCGAAGAGGCTTGCGCGGCTCAGATTTGTGAGTAAGTTTTAGGTGGTTGTGACAAGGTCATTTTTTTGGTATAATTAAGGCGTCTAGAAGTAGGCGCTTTTTAAATTATTTTATTATGGCAGAAGAAAAAAAATCATCTTATACAGCGAAGGATATTTTTGTTTTGGAGGGTTTGGAGCCGGTGCGAAAACGCCCTGGTATGTATATCGGTTCGACTGGGACGGAAGGTTTGCATCACTTGATTTGGGAGGTGGTGGATAACTCAATCGATGAAGCGATGGCTGGATATGCACATAGTGTGAAAGTGGAGTTGTTGCCAGACGGTAAGGTCTCTGTGGCGGATGATGGACGTGGGATTCCTGTTGAGACTCATGCTCAAAGTGGAGTTTCGGCTTTGGAAACCGTATTAACCAAGCTACATGCGGGTGGAAAATTTGGCGGTGATTCTTATAAGGTGTCTGGTGGTTTGCATGGCGTGGGTGTGTCGGTGGTAAACGCACTTTCAACTCACTTGAGGGTAGAGGTGGAGCGAGATGGTGGCTTGTTTGCTCAGGAATATAAGCGTGGGATTCCTCAGGGAGCGGTAAAAAAAATTGGTAAGTCTAATAGGACTGGGACGAAGGTAATTTTTCAAGCTGACTCAGAGATTTTTTCGACGCTTGAATATAACTTGAAAAAGATTTTGGATCACTTGCGTCAACAATCTTATTTAACTAAGGGGGTAAGGGTTGAGATTATTGATAAGCGAGAGGCGGATCATCATTATCATGGTTTTTATTTTGAAAATGGAATTAAGTCTTTTATTCGTCATTTGGCTCGGGAGGATAACCCACTTTTATCAGAGCCATTTTATGTAGAAAAAGAATACGAAGGGATTAATGTGGAGTGTGCTTTGGTGTATGCGAATGAACTTGATATGAAAGAGCTTTCTTTCGCAAACAATATTTATACTTTAGATGGCGGTACTCACTTAACCGGTTTTCGTTCGGCCTTAACGCGTGTAATTAATGATTATGCTCGATCGAGTTCTTATCTAAAAGAGAAGGAAGAGAATTTGTCGGGTGATGACGTGCGAGAGGGAATGGTGGCAATTGTTTCGATTAAATTACGCGAGCCGCAATTTGAGGGTCAGACAAAGGCAAAGCTTGGGAGTACGGAAGCAAGGCCGGCGGTGGAAAATGTGGTGACCGAGGCTTTGAAGGACTATTTTGATAAGAATGTAGCTGATGGGAAGAGGATCGTGGAAAAGTGTTTGCTCGCGGCAAAGGCTAGGAAAGCGGCTAAGGCTGCGCGTGAAACTATTTTACGAAAAGGCATGCTCGAGGGTTTGAGTTTACCAGGTAAGTTGTCTGATTGTTCTTCGAGGAAGCCTGAAGAATCTGAATTATTTATCGTCGAGGGAGACTCGGCGGGCGGTTCGGCGAAGCAGGGTAGGGATAGACGCTATCAAGCGATTTTGCCTTTGAAGGGTAAGATTTTAAATGTGGAAAAGGCTCGCATGGACAAGATGCTTATTAACAATGAAATTAAGGCGCTCGTAGTAGCGATTGGGACGGCAATTGCAGATTCATTTGATCTATCGAGGTTGAGATATCATAAGATTATTATTATGACAGATGCCG
>JAHFLM010000075.1 GCA_023244865.1 Candidatus Harrisonbacteria bacterium
TAATCAGATGATAATGACCCCGATGGATTCGCCCGCGATAGGAATTTTTACTAAAGAATATGCATTAGAGGACCATGATCCCGGAGTTTTAGAGATGCAGCGTTGTTTAAATAAATTAGGTTTTTTAATTGCTAAAAGTGGATTAGGATCGATAGGCCAAGAGACAGATAAGTATGGTTTAGGGACGGAGGATGCTTTGAAGAGATTTCAAAGATCTAATAATTTAATTTGTAAATTAGGAGTACCGGATTTGGTGACGAGAGAGGCATTAAATAAAGCGTGTAAATAAAAACACCGATACCTTCGGTGTTTTTTAATTTTACCAAGCTGGTTTTCCGCTGTAGCGAGTAAAGAGGAGATAATATGGATCGGTATCAAAGATTGTATTAATTTGCCAGAATAGTTGAGGTGAAATTAAGAAAGAAGTTTGATTAGGAACAATTTCTTTTATTAAAGAACAAGTATCTGGGGTAAAGGGCTCGGTTCTAAATTTATCACTCAAACTTTCAGGAAGGATATTTAATGGAAAACTTTTTTCTTTAGCGCTTAAGACCATTACCAACATGACGTGATTAGGCTGGCTTTCGGCACTCATGAGTGGAAAGGTTGTTGAATTATAGAAATTTTGATTTCCATTTTCTAATCTCACTAAGTCGCCACCGTTTATAACCGACATTTCAATTTCATGATTAGCTTCAGAATCTGTATTTAAGATTAAGCCAACTGAGCTCATGATATCTCGGCTAGTTAAAAGTTTCATGAGGCAGCTTGATTGTTGAATACTTCTGTTTGTTAGGCCATTTCTTAAGGTTGTTTCAACTGATCGCAAGTCTCTTGGTTTTGCCAAGCCCTCTTCTAAAACTAGATAACCTTGGCTTCGGTAGGTGGCTAAATTACTCATTTTCGGCCTCGTTTTGGGGTTAGAATCAAGGTTCTGAGGCTGATTGTAACTTAGCTTAAAAGGGCTTTAAACTGTTTACTTAAGTCTTGCCCCATGGTATAATAGGCTTGATATGAATATATTAAAAAAAGCTAGGTTTTCCGTGCTTTTTGTAGTTATTTTCTCAATTTTTAGCTTTTCCTACACTGTTCAAGCGGCTTCAAAAACCATTGTAACAGGGCAAGATTTAGGGGTGGAAAGTGCTGGTTTATTGCCGTCTAATCCTTTTTATTTCATCAAGGACTGGTCTCGAGGGTTTAAGAGGGGGTTTGTGTTTGACGGGCTGAAAAAAGCTCAGTCTGAGCAGGACACTTTGAACGAGATTGGGGCTGAATTTAGTAAGTTGAGCTTTGTGATTAAGGATAATAATTTGGTGTTTGGTGGGGCTTTAAAGAGCTATTCTGATGGACTTAATCGGTTGACGGATCTTTTGCCAACTCTAGATAAAAAGAATCCTTTAGGGGATAAGTTTTTGGGTAAGTTGGTATTTGATTTGGTTAATCAGATTCAATTGTTTGATGAACTTAGCTCGAGAGTGAGCGAGCCCGAAAAGGTGGTTTTTAACGAAGCGATTGCAGCACAGATGAAATTGTTGGGGGTAGCGATTGGTAATCTTTCTCAAATAGATGATGTGAGATTAAGATTTGGTGTGACGCTCGATAAGATGCAGGTTTTGAAGTTACTGCGTCAGGCGGAAATTATTGAAAAGGTGCAAGATGTTTTAGGTGCTCCAGCTTATAAGTTAAATCGTATTAAGCAGGATTTGTTAGTGGAGGTGGCGGCTCGGTTGTCGGCTTCGAATATTTTACCCGAAGATATTATTGGCTTAAATGGGGATGTTTTAGTGAGATTGCGAGTAATAGAAAATATTAGATTGAAAGTAATGGATCCAAAGGCCAGCGAATATTTAGATGGCTTGAGAGAAAGTTTGATTAAGAGCCTTAATCTGGATAAGGATGGTTCGGTGGGTTTTTTAGAATTAGCTAATAAAAAGATCCAGACTTTGAAAGTGGATGTTTTGTTGCAAGACAAGAATGCTTCAGTGATGAACTTAATTGGTCGGGCGGATGCAAGCTTGAGTGAGGCGGCTAAAATGTATAACAATAAGCAGTACAATGAAGCTGCGGTTCAGATTTTGGGTGGTTTGAATGCGATTGATTTGGCTAATTATTATTTGTTTTCTCAATACGATTATAAAAATGAATTAGTTTGGCTTGATCAAAATTTAACAGAGCTTCGGAAGAATAAGGAAAAAAGTTTTCTTTTGCCGGTGCTTGATAAGCGATTGGATTTAATGAAAAAGATTATAGCTAGCGGGGCGACATTTCCGGACGGTGACATGGAGAATTTGATTTTGGAATTGAAGTTTTTACTTGTGAATTTGAAGTTGGAGGTTAGTAAGTAGGTTTTAAAATAGTAAAAGGTGATACTTAAGAAACAGAATCAAAACCCCCTGCGGGGTTTTGTTCTTCAGACTCAGAAAAATTTTCGTGTTGTTCTAAGGGGAAACGAACAACACGAAACCATGCAATTTTTCTTCCGTCACGTTCTTAAATATCACCTTTTACTATTTTTGGTATGGATGAGGGGTTGTGAATGTGATATATTCCAACAATGAATCGAGAAGAGGTGG
>JAHFLM010000034.1 GCA_023244865.1 Candidatus Harrisonbacteria bacterium
ATTAGGCGGTTAATCGCCGCATCCGCAATCGCTCCCACGTACACAGCAATGTCCTGTGCATTTACTAAATAATCAATATCCGACCCTAAAGCTTTCGCTGCCAAAGCTCCAATTTGCGCTCCTGGTGTCGTAATAAAACAATATTGCCCGGTCTCATCGCACTTTCTTGTGCCTAAAAAGCCTTGCGAAGCCACCGATTCTAAAATACTCGCCTCCTCCGCCCCGGCTCGCCTCTGATTTTTTTCATTCATCGCGAGTAATACCGAGCCGTAAAAATTATTCTGGGGATTCCACATTTCATTCAAAGCAAACCACCCACCCGTTCGGAAATCTCCATAGAAACTATCCATATTACTAACGATCTGATCTAAGGTGCAGGTAATATAAGAGCCAAATCTAGGTGGTTGTAAAATCGACAACTGCACTTGGATTGAAAATGGCGAACATAAAAATCCCAGACCTAGTTCGTAGGCTAGGTCACCCACCGCGGCACTCCCAGCATCTTTCAGAAACGCTTTCCAGTCCGTAATAAATAACGGCTTTCCTTCCCCTTGAATCCAACCAATGATCTGGTCCACTACCATATTCAAGATTCTTCGCTTCACACCCTCCATTACAATCTTTGCTAAGTTACGAGTGATTGTTTCTGTGGTTAGGGTGGCGCTTGTTCCGGCTGTTGCATTAGCCGCTCCAATCAAAGTCGGATTGGTCTCAAAAGCAAAAGTTGTGTCCCCTACTCCAAAAATCGCCTCTGCTTTTTTTGGCATCGCAAATATTCCTAGAGAGAGGAAGCCGATTAAATAAATTATAAAAATCTTTTTAATCATGAGTTAGGCACCGAGGCTATACTTTGCGGCAAATAATTTGATATTGTCGTTTAATTCCGAAAAGCCTTTATTTACCTCGGGTAATTTCTTCAAAGCTGCTGCTGCCGTGATCGGATCATTATTAACGTCGGCAATCTTATTAAAAATTATTTTTTGTTCGTTAAGCAGGCGCACTTCTTGCTCGTGAATTACTAAAAGCGAAATTGGCACCTCAATTTTTTCTACCTCATTCAAAGTTTTTTGATAGCTTACCGCGATTAGCGTAAGATCGCTGTCTTTTGGATCAGTCCAATTCACGGCCTTATTTCTAAAGTTATTTTGTAAGATTTCTTGCAGGTCTTTTAAATATTTAATTTTTGCTTCTTTCGTATCAAAATTAGCTATTTTAAAAGGTTTTAGCTTAATTTGGTTAAAGCCCAAGTCCACTTGGTCTATACTTGCAAGTTCGCCGGCGATTACCTCGTTTACGATCTTTTCTTGGTTTAAGGCCTTAATCGTTTCGTTAGTTTGGCCGTCTTCTTCCGTTGTTTGTTCAGGCCCGTCAGGATTTAAATTTCTGATTGATTCCGCAATTTTATAACTAATCCCTTTTGCAATTTTCTCAGAGACGTCATTTTTTTTCTTAGGCACTAAAGCCTCTGCTACGGTTTTTATTTCCGCCTTAAGAGGCGCTTTTTCAATTTTCGGTAGATTTTTTTCTTGTAAGTTTCCAAAAATCACTAATCCGCCAAAAACCACCATGAGAAAAATCATCAGCCCAAAAAATGACCTCAAAGTCATGTCTCTATTATATCACTACGATATACATCGTTGCGAATATTTTTTTCTATTGTCATTCAGAGCCCAATTCCGTTTGATTCCCCAAAGAGTCAGTTCGGGATTAGGGCGTAGGAATCTATTCAATATTTAAAAATAAACTAAACGAAACTCTTCTCTGAAAATTTAACAATCGTCTCTAAATCCAAGCTTTCCGCTCTCGCTTCTTCTTTGATTTTCATCTCTTTCATTCTTTCCTCAATTATTTCTTTAGCGTATCCTGCCGCTCTTAAATTATTTAAAATAGTTTTCCTAGGCTGCTTAAATAAAATCTTAATAAAAGTATAATATTGAGCCAAGTTTATCCCGGCCGCTACTTTCGGTTTTAAGCTAATCACAGCAGAACTCACTTTTGGCTCAGGTTTAAAGTCTCTTGCCCCCAAAGTCATTTCAATTTTTATCTCCGCCCAAATCTGCATCGCCGCCGCTAATAGGTTCATTTTCCCCTTTTCGGCCGTCATTCTTTGTGCCACCTCCTTTTGAATCATAAAAACCGCTAATTCGGGCTTATTATCTAGCGCCGCTAGTGTCCTAAAAAAATACCCCGTAATATAATACGGCAAATTTCCAATTAATTTATACTTCAAGCCGCCCAAGCTAGAGGCCACTGCTGGCATTTCTACCAAGGCGTCGCCAATAATCACCTCTAATCGCTTTTCTTTAAGTGCGATTAATTCCTCGGCTAATTCCGCATCCTTTTCAATCGCCACTAAGCTTCGGAGCTTTGATTTTAGTAAAGGGAACGTTAAAGCTCCCTTCCCGGGGCCAATCTCCACCACTAAATCCTTCTCAGCGATTTTGAGTTTTTGCACAATCTTCTTAATCGCCTCCTTATTTACTAAAAAATTTTGTCCTAATCTACTTGGCATATTTTCTATTCGTAACTAATAAAGTCATCTTCGTCACTTCGATAATCTCTTCGGTTTTTATTCTGGCTATACCCATACCCCCCGTCTTCCACCACCACTAAATTTCCAGGAATCTCGTTTAAAAATCTTGAAGGGGTTTCGTGCAAGGTTAGAAACAAGCTCTTTTTTTCTCGCGTCATCGCTACATACATCAGCCTACTCTCCTCCGCAATCCCCTCATTACTCTTGTAAGACCGCTCGTGGGGTAGGATTCCTTCCGTGCAGCCTACCACAAACACATAATTAAATTCCAATCCTTTCGCCAGATGGATCGTCATTAAATTCACCCCATTCAACCCCTCGTCCTGAGCCTGATTTAAAGCCACCTCTTCCAAAAAAGCAGCGGTGCCACCCCTCACGCTCATCCCCGAGCCTTCCGGATCAATTTCATCGAGTGTTTCGGGATCAACGGTCACTGCCTGCCTCATGCCGGGCTCACTGTAAATCTTCGCAAATCTCAAAAGCTCTTTCACATTATCTAGCCGATCCTCAGAATTATCATAATTATCTCGCAAATAACTAATATAATTTAATTTTTGCAGTAAAACATTAATTAATTCTACTGGCGATAAGTCAGGCTTGGTTTCTAGAAGCTCCGGCCATATTTTTGCCATAAACCGCTTCCCCATTTCCTTTTCTAATCGATCGCGTGCTGGCTCGTCGCCATGGTTCGTCATCACTCTTAAGCCCGCAAGTAAGTCTTTGATTTCCTTGCGCTCATAAAACTTAATCCCCCCAAAAATTTTATAAGCCACACTATTTTTTATGAGAATTTGCTCCATCGCTCGGGACTGGGCATTCGTACGATACAAAATCGCAATATCTTTTAACTTCCCCCCACCTCGCACAATCTCCAAAATTTTACTCACCACATAATAAGCCTCGCCATACTCGCTTTCCGCCGCCATCACGGTCACGAAGCCCCCCTGATCGTTTTTCGTAAACAGATTTTTCACCTTCTGCTCCTTATTATTCATAATCACCGCCTCCGCCGCCTCAATAATCGTCGAAGTCGAACGGTAATTTTCATTTAAAATCACCACCTTCGCCCCTGGCCAATCTTTTTCAAAATTCAAAAAAATTCGATAGTCCGCGTGCCGCCAACTATAAATCGACTGCGCATCATCTCCCACGATCGTTAAATTCCGATGCTCTAAAGCTAAAAGTTTCACTAACTTATACTGCGTGCTTGAAGTGTCTTGAAATTCATCCACCAACACATATTTAAACTTCGCTCGATATTTTTCGAGCACCCGCTCATCTTTTTGAAAGACCTCGAGCGGCTTCAAAATTAAATCATCAAAATCAAACGCGTTATTTTTCTGCAACGCTTCTTCGTATTCTTTATATATATTATCCATGATCGGATCAGCGTCCCGTAAATTACTATTCTTCACTTTTGAAATCATGTAGCTAATCGGCGCCGGCGCGTATTTTTCACTCTTCTCTATATTGAGTTTTTTAATAATTTTCTTAATCAGGCTTACTTGGTCGCTGTCATCAAAAATCGTGAAGTCTAAACCCCGCTCAAAATGCCGTGCTTCAGTGCGCAAAATCCTCGCGCCAAAGGCGTGAAAGGTGGCTATCCACATCTTATCCCCCAGGCCGCTCAAACGTTCCCTCATTTCGCGCGCCGCCTTGTTCGTAAAGGTAATCGCGAGGATGCTTTGCGGATCCACCCCTTTTTCCACTAAATAGCGAATTTTTGTAGTTAGGGTGTGAGTTTTGCCGCTTCCTGCCCCGGCGATAATCATAAGCGGCCCTGCTTCGTGCAAGACCGCCTCTAGCTGGCTTTTATTGAGTTTTTCTGATAGTATAGGCTGCATTGATAGATTACTAACAATTAAGTCGTTAAAGGCGGTTTTGGGCCGTAAATCGACCCTGCCCGTAGTCGCCATCCTCTTGGTTTCCTGTCTTAATCTGCTCCATTTCTCCGAGGCCTCTTTTAGCGATTCCTTAAGTCCCTTAGGAGGTCCAGAAACGGATCCGAGTCTCTCGGTCTTCGTCTCTGCCATGAACCCTATTGGGCTTAATCTTACTAGCTCTAACGAAACTTTTCAAAATAAATCTTTAGCCGCCGGTTTTATCGAGGGCTCTAATTTCAATTTCAATAATTTTTCCGACCGCCGCACTCCCCTCACCTACCTTATTCAAGCCGGCGACACCGCCGAATCCATCGCCGCAGCTTTTAATATCTCATTAGACTCTCTTTATTTAAATAATCCTAATTTAAAACCTCAAGAAACCCTAACTATTAATCAGGAATTAATGATTCCTCAGGTTTCAGGGCTTCTTTATAAGGTGCAAGCCAACGAAACCCTCACTTCGGTTGCTGCTGATTTCAACGTCTCCCCTCAATTACTCTTAAAATATAATTTATTTATTAAGCCGGGCGAGCTAGTGGTGATTCCTAACTACAAACCAAGTAATCTCACATATTTAGGTAGTCAAGAAATTAAAGGTAATGCTTTGAAATTTATTGCTCCGGCTGCTGGCTGGAATTGGGGTGAGCTTCATTATAATAATGCGGTAGACATTGCGAGTGCGTGCGGCTCTCCTATATATGCTGTTTTCGAAGGCGAGGTGGTAGAAGCCTCCGAAGGCTATAACCATGGCTACGGTAATTTAGTGGCCATCAAACATCCTAACGGCGTCATCACCCGCTACGCTCACGCTCAAACTATCTTAGTAGCTCTCGGCGACCACGTCTCCCAAGGCGACACTATCGCCGAAATGGGCAATACCGGCCACACCCACGGCCCTACCGGCTGCCACGTCCACTTCGAAGTCCTAGGCGCCGCCAATCCTTTTGCTCATTAGTTTTTTTACTCCCCTCCTTTATCGAGGAGGGGTTGGGGGAGGTGAACAATATTTATAAAAATAAAAATCTCCACGTCTTAGGTGGAGATCTTGCTGATAACTTAGATTTCAGTAGCGACTCTTTGGTCGCTATCCTGCTAAGGGCAGCACTTCATGTTGCCAGGTTCGTCATCGATCCTGGCTATTATTGGGACTAGCGGCGCTTCTTGCTACCACCACCGCTTCCGAAGACATCACCAACTTGGCGATGTTCTCTCCGCGGAGCTCGGTCAGAGTCATTACCGCCACCCCCACCACCGAATTTCTTTTGCAGATTTTCTCGGCGGGCGTCGTCGTTGTTCCTCTTCTGGCCACCATGCTGACGTGATTTGAAGCTCAGGTAGTGGTCAGCCGTCGCGCTTGAGTAGCAGAACGGCAGCTTCTCGTCTTTGCCGAATCTCGTTTTGAGCGTGTCCTGGATCGTTCTCCGGGCGGCGTTCAATGAGCTTCGGTTGCACGGTGAGTTCCACCGGTCGTAGCACCACGGTTCGCCTCGGAAGTCTTTCAGCATGCCCTTCCGTTGGCAGAAGATCAGATTCCCGCTGACCGCGATCTTTGTGAGGCCGGGATCGCTGTTGCCGAGAACCCAATTCGGAACCACGAGGTAGTTCCCCTGCTCGATCAAGTTGTTGTCGGCGTGCTTGGCGACGATGTCGAAGATGCTCCGCCCATTTTGGCGAGCGAGTGGTCGATGACTATCACGAGTCACCAACCCTTCGTTGCCCCTCGGCCGCACCATCAAGGAGCGGAACGGCAGGAACTGGATTTCGTCGGAGTAGCAGGTAACCAGCTCCTCACCGTCGGGCGACACCAGAGCCTTGAGCTCTTCGAGAGTGATCGGATCACCTTGAAGTAGCTTCAGTTCGACGCTTTCCACCGTGACCGGTTCAGGCTGACTGAGGAAGATCTCTTCCAGATTTCCACCGCGGCTGAAGACCTCGTCCGCCGCGAGCTCAATCTGAGTCAGATCCCACTCCTTGCCGAGCTTCGTTTCGACGGACGGCATCAATGCCTCGAGGATTGGCCCGGGGTCTCCCCCTCCATTGACCTTGAGAAACAGAATGTCCATCGCAGTCAACACTTCGCCGGGGCCACCAACCAGGTAGTTGAAGGCTCGGCCGAGATCGAGACTCGAGATGTATCCGTCCGGACCCATCCGTTTGTCATTGCGACCTTTCCAGAATGTGAAGGCGTCAGGAGTCAAGAAATGTCGGTCGTCCGACTCCAGAGCGGTTTCGAGAACCGCTTCGTCGTCGCCTTCTTCCGGAACAACGTCGAACTGTTCGTCGTCGACTTCTCCATTGGAGTTGTCTTCGGCGACCACGACCACTTGGGAGCCATCGGTGAATTCCGGATTTTCATCCCCACCTTCGGCCAGTTCCAAGAGCTCGTTGCCAGTTCCTTCTTCCGTGACCACGACGATTTCGTCGCCATCGATCTCCAGATTGCTTCCAATCGGGTGACCAAGCAAACCAATACCAGTAGCTTGAGATGAACGATTCATGACAGTATCCCTTTTCAAAAAACAGACTACTTTCACCTATCTTGTGAGGCCGCCGGGAACTGTCGTTCCCTATGAGCATACCCTCACTCAGGTTACGCCCATTATACCGCACTTCCACCCCTTTTGTCAACCCCCAAAAATGTGTATAAATAAAGACCTATTAAGCCTGTCATTCAGAGCCCAATTCCGTTTGATTCCCCAAGGAATCAATTCGGAATTGAGGCGTGGAATCTTCGTTTATATGTAAATAAAACCAAGATTTTTTAAATAAAAAAACAGCCCCGACCAAGTTGGTCGGGGCTTCAGGGCATCAGCTTCAGAATCCACCAGAATTCACACCATCTTTCAGATGTCGCCTCTAGCGGTTTCTACGCGAAGCCATCACTTAAAGTCCCACCGGGAACGAGCATATTTGGCCTCTGACAGAGGCTGCTTCACTCGTTTCCCAATTAGGATTGCTCCAGCCCTGATGGAGCATCGCCGTCGCAGCAGGGTCAGCTATGGGTCTTCGCGTGGGGGTTGGTTCGCCTCATGGTTCACCAGTCCTTTCTTTAGTTGGGGTAGTTGGCTTTGCCTGTACCAATCTACCAGGTTTAAAGAGCTTTTCCTTCGGTCGGAGAGAGGGGGTGTCTGAGTACTTCCACCCCCTCCCCCAACCACACATTATAACACAAAAGAGATTATAGCATGCCCTGCCAATAAAAGTCAACCCCCTTAGATAAGGGCTTAAAATAAACATTTTTAATAAAAAAACAGTCCCAACCGGAGTTCGGTTGGGACTGCAAGGTAAAAGATACCCATCTAGGAACGACTTCTTCGCTCGCCGCTACTTTTCATTTCCCTAGTTAAGGTTTCTCGTAACTCCTTAACTTCAGCCTTGATGAAGTCCGTGGCCGTCGCGTGGCGGTATTCATAACTTTCTTAGGCACTGATTACGCGATTCCGGGCAATTTTCATGACACACCTTCCTTTTTGGGGCTGCAGTAAGAAGTGGTTGCCTAGGCCATTTCCACTAAGAATCAAAAGAACTTGAATAAAGTATAGCACACAAACCCAATAAAAGTCAAATATATCTAAAACAATCTTTTAAAATCTACATTATTTCCCCATCCTCCACCCCACAACCTTTAGAAAGCCTGATTCTTTCCCCGCTTTCAATAAAAAAATAAACTAAAAAACACCCATGTTTGGAGCGTAAGACCGGGCTAGCGCCCTATGAGCGCGCTCCAAACATGGGTGTTTTTTAGTTTATTTTTGTGCGCGTGGAAAGAATCGGACTTTCGGCCTCGTCTTTATCAGAGACGCGCTCTACCACTGAGCTACACGCGCGATTACTAAGAATTAAGAGTTATAAATTAAGAATTAATAAAATAAATTCATTATAATTAAGATCTATTTCCTAATTTATAAATCTTAATTCTTAATTTCTGACCCTAGACCATTCGCTTCTTGAAGCTTAAACTTAACAAAATTAGGCTGGCTAATCAAGCTTTTATCGCCCATCAAGCCAATCTCATTAGATAAGAAGTTTAGAACAAAAACCACATACCCAATTACGATTAATCCTAAGATTAAGCCAATTACGCTAAATTTAGTCTCTTTTTTACCTAAGATAGAATTTTCCATTGATTTTAATCTTAAATCCACTTCCCGCTTCACTCCCACTATATTCTTTAATATCTGGAATAAAGCGATAATTCTCAATAAATCTCGTAAAATTTAACACTTCGCTGAACGCGCCTTCTAAAAGCATTTGAAAGCCTACCTCCCGATCACTTTCTGACACATCCTTCTTATCATAAATCACATTTGCCACCACATTCACCTTCTTTGCCTCGTTCTTTATATCAAGTGCTATTTGATTT
>JAHFLM010000076.1 GCA_023244865.1 Candidatus Harrisonbacteria bacterium
CCGCTTTTTATTATTTGGTCGTGATTTACGGAGCGGATTTCCAAGTCACAATCTTCTTAGCTACAGTCGCCTTTTTCGTCTTCTCTGATTTTGATAAGTTGAAAAAGGGAGAAATTAAGAGTTAGTAATTAAGAATTAGAAAATTGAATCAATTTTAAAACAAGCCGCTTTGACTTGAGTCAAAGCGGCTTGTTTTATTAGGGTCTTAATTCTTAAACCCTAAATCTTAATTTCTATTCAAGGACCTCTAAGGTCACCTGTTTTAAACCAAAAGTTATAGCATGATCATTTTCAGCCATCCAGATGTCGATGCGAGGTGGATTAGCCTCGGTGTAGCGCCTATTCATGCGATCTTCTACAAGCAAGATCTTATTACCGAAAAGTTCTGGGATGCGGACTTTGGTACCGAACTTCAAAAAGTTAGCGGCAATAATACCATCTCGGACAGTCGTGTTAGAGGCGGTGGTAAAAGGAGTGTCGTCTGTCTGTTCTGGCACGGAAGCATAAGCAGTAGCCAAAACATTTAGAGCCTTAATCCGAACAACAGCTTCATCATTAGATGCCAAAGTTTCCTGAGCTTTGATGCCATTATCGATAGCTAATTTATTCAAAACATTGCCTAAATTAGCCATAGCGCTCGTAAAGTTATTGGTCAATAAGGCCAAGAACAAACCATGAACTAAGTAACGATTTAAGTGTTTCATAATAGGGGCTAAAAGACTTGGGGATTAAAAAACTGCTGCCATTAGCAACAGCCAACCTCTCATCTATAAGCTTGTTGTAATTATACTCCTCTAGAAGCCAAAAGTCAACCCCTAAAATGACCAAAAATGGTGTAAAAGCGTAGGTTTTATGGGGTTTTTTCATCGAAAATCCATAAAACCTAGCGCTTTTGGGCATTTTTCATGAAAATGTAGGTTTTATGCGGTTCTCCTAAAAAAAGCCCGCTCTCATTGAAGGAGCGGGCTTGGTGTTTTATAGCTAAAAAGGGCTAGGATTTCTTCGTGTGAGCCGGGCAGAAACAGGCGTCGAGAAGCTTGGGATTGGAGATTGGACCGGCGCACTCCGAACAGAAAGCACCACAAACCCGAATACTGGGCGCCTCGGTATTATCCGGATCACCGTCAAGATTCGGGAAGATTTCCGAGATTGAAAGCGCGTATTTAGCTTCGTAAACCAACTTTGCCAAAAGCTTCAGGTTTTCCTGATCGTCTGGCGTAGTACCAGCCAAAACGAAGTTGGCCGGCTTCAAGGCTGGAAAAGATCTAGCCTGAGAAATAATGATCGTCACAATGTCAGCTTCTTGCGGTAGAGCACTGATCATGTCGCCAGATCGAAATACCTGAGACATGTCGTTTATCAAAGCCCATTCTGGAGCATTTGTGGCTCGTAATTCCCAGAATCCACCTTCCTCGTTCTGTAGAACCAACATAGAAGCACTTTACCTTTCGGCACGAACAAAGAACTCACTCCCGCAACCCGTGGTTGCTATTGGAGATTTGTTAGATTATCCTGACAAAGCTTAAAAGTCAACACTAACCGTCATTCCCGTGAAAACGGGAATCTACTAGGTTTTGAATATAAATATGAGTGACAGGGAGGGAAACATTTGATAAGATAACTCTACAAAAGGCGCGGTAGCCAAGTGGTAAGGCAAGAGTCTGCAAAACTTTTATTCGTGAGTTCGATTCTCACCCGCGCCTCAATTAATGTATTTTCTGTCATTCAGAATCCAATTCCGTTCGATTCCCCAAAGAATCGATTCGGAATTGAGATGTGGAATCTTCTATGAATAAAAGCTATTACGTTTATATATTAACCAACAAACCAGACGGTGTTTTGTATGTAGGAGCAACTAATGACTTATCTAGAAGATTTAATGAATTTAATAATGGTTGGAAGGATTTAGCTAGGACTGAGTAGATTCCACGCCTCAATTCCGAATCGATTTTATCAAATCGAACGGAATTGGGCTCTGAATGACGGGTGTAAAAAGAAATGCCTACCTAAAATGGAACTTATTTCTAACGGAGTCAAAGAAATAGTTTTTGGAAAATTCGGCTAGACGAATAGATTGCTTAGCTCGCCTAACTAGCACCTCATCACCCACTTTCAAAATAGCCTTTAAGCGACCGTCTACAAAAAGACCGACGTTAATCGATTCTCCTGTTTTTTTGAAAACTAGGTCATCAAAGGGGCGAAAATTCTTGACCTTAATTTTAATTTCTTCGGTGCTTTTGAATACAATGGGCGGGGTTGGGACGTTATGATCTAAAATTTCGGTCATCACGAAGCTTTTAATATTTGGCATTAAAATTGGCCCGTGATTGGAAAGATTGTAGGCCGTGGAACCCATTGAGGTTGAGACTAGTACTCCGTCACCTCTAATTTCTTGGATTTTTCTATTATGAAGGTAAATATCTAACTCAACGACACTTGTGAGGTTTTTAATAACTATATCGTTGAGCGCTAGAAAAGATCCTGAACTGGGTTCGACAGGCTCAGTGTAAGTACAAAGATTGTCACTGCAATTAAGATGG
>JAHFLM010000035.1:0-7216 GCA_023244865.1 Candidatus Harrisonbacteria bacterium
AAGAACTTCAGCTTTTACTTTCCGATGTTAAGAGAATGATGAAGGTAATTAAAGAAGAATTAGAAGATATCAAGGCTCGTTATGGTGATGAAAGACGCACTAAGGTTGTGGCGACTGGTTTGAAAACTCTTTCGGATGAAGATTTAATCCCTGCCGAAGATACGATTATTTCGCTCTCTCATGGTGGCTCGATTAAGCGTCAACCACCAGATTCCGTCAGGAGTCAGCACAGAGGTGGTAAGGGTTTAATTGGTTCAGATGTCGCTGATGAAGATTTCATCAGCCACTTTGTTAACGCCAACACTCACGACAATATTTTATTCTTCACTAATCGCGGCCGAGTTTTCCAAACCAAAGTTTGGGAGATTCCTCTTGCCTCGCGCACCGCGAAAGGCAAAGCGATTCAAAACTTCTTAGAAATTCCGGGTGATGAATCCGTGAGTGCGATTATCGCCTACGAAAAAAATAAAGAAGGTTACTTAGTGATGATCACAAAGCACGGCGTGATTAAGAAAACCTCACTCGCTGATTTCGGTAATGTTCGCAAAAACGGCATTATCGCTATTACTTTGAAAGAGAAAGATGAATTGCAATGGGTAGGGCTTTCTAGTGGTGAAGACCAAGTGATTTTAACCACTCTCGAAGGTATGTCGATTCGCTTTAAGGAAAGCGATGTGCGTGCCATGGGTCGTGGCGCTTCTGGCGTTACCGCGATTCGTTTGAAGGGTAAAGATGAAGTGACTTCTTTAAACATTATTAGTAAGGAGCTCGCTAAAACCGCTAAATTATTAGTAGTCATGGACAAGGGTTATGGCAAGCAAACCACTATTTCTGAATATAAAACTCAGCAACGTGGCGGAAGTGGAGTGAAAACTGCTAAAATAGGAGAGAAGACCGGCAAGCTCATCAGTGCGCATATTATTATTGATGATACCGATCTCTTTGTGCTCTCCGCGAAGGGGCAGATGATTCGCACCACACTCGACAGTGTTCGTTCTGCGAGTCGCGACACACAAGGAGTGAAGTTAATGAGCTTGAGCGCCGGTGATAAAATCATTGGCTCAATATGTCTCTAGATTTCAATTTCACTAAACCACAAAAAATCATTCTCGGGGTCGGTGCCGTTCTAATTTTAATTATCGCTTGGGTTTTCATCGGCTTCCCCGGCGTGTCTAAAGACGCTAAGCCCGCTGAATTTACTTTAAATGTCTTTGGTATTTATGGAGCCACTGCTTTTGAGGCCACGATTAATAATTTTGAAAAAGCTTATCCTAACGTCAAAGTTAATTACGTAGAGCTTAGTGAAAAAAATTACGAGGAAGCTTTAATCAATAGTTTGGCGAGCAGTGATCCGGCCAATACCCCAGATGTTTTTATGACCCATCGTAGCTGGGTGACAAAGCACGCTAATAAAATGTTACCTTTTGCTAATTTCACTCCCACCGACGTTGAAGAAAGCTACCCCACCGTCGTCAAAGATGATTTCACGATAGGTAACAATGTTTACGCTCTACCTCTCTATTTAGATTCCCTCGTCCTTTATTACAACAAAGATTTATTAAATAAAAATAAAATTTCCGTCTTGCCAAAAACTTGGGAGGATTTAATTGCCGCCTCTAAAAAAATCGGTAAAAATTCTATTGGCATTGGCACTTCTTCGGCTACTGTTGAGAGAGCTTACGAAATTCTAGATTTGATTTTCTTACAACGTGGCACCGAGATGACCGATCGTGGTTACAATAACGCTACCTTTGCCGCAACCGGTGCCGATGCTTTCGACTTCTATCTTTCTTTTGCCAACCCTAATAGCTCTTGGTTTGCTTGGGATAAAAATAATCCCAGCTCTTTTAGCTCTTTTGTTAGCGGCGAATCCGCTTTCTTTTTTGGTTTTCTAAGAGATAAAAAAGTTTTGCAAGACAGCGCTCCGTTCATGAACTTAGGCGTTTTAGGAGCCCCTCAATTCGCTTCCCCCGATGCTTCGGAAATTAATTTAGCTGATTACTATGGCTTAGCTGCCGCAAAGCAAACCCCTCACCCCACCGAAGCACAACAGTTTGTGCTTTACGCTACTTCCGACCCAGTTTCCAACACCGATTTATTAAATAACATTGGCGAATCCCCCGCTCTAAGAACTCTTATTAACGATGGCGCTAATAGTCCAGATTTAAAGATTTGGACTTCTCAAGCTTTAACCGCCAAAGCGTGGCAAGAACCAGATCTCTCAAAAGTAATTAATATTTTCGACACCGCCATCAATCAAGTCAACTTCAGGAACCAAGAATCCTACGCCGCCCTTCGCGAAGCCGAAGCCTCCGTTTCTAGTCTCATGAGAGGCTTCTAGTTCTCACCTGTCATCCCCAGGTTAACGATATTTATTTTTCATAATGTCATTCAGAGCCCAACTTTGTTTAATTTTTGAATAAAAAATTAACTACAAAGTTGAGGCGTGGAATCTACTCAATATTTAGAAAAACTTAGTCTAATAAAAAAACTCCCTTCGGGGAGTTTTGCCTCAAAATCTTCTTAATTTTTAAAATTACGAACTACAACGAGCGATCCTTCGAGCGCTGGAGTATGATTATGCTGCATGGCTTCAATTGCGAAGCCCGGATTTTCCGGCCCAGTCACCGCCCAGAAAATATCGACCGTCAGAGTTATTTCCGTATTGTGTCTCAAATAAAATCTATACCACACCCCCTGTTCGGGCGTGCAAGTTTTCAAAAACAGAGCCATCTCTCTCAAGGTCATCGCAATCTTATCTTCTAGACCTAGATCATTTTTCAAAACCTCGTCAGTTAACCCATCTTTATTTACGCCGTACACCGAAAGTTCAGCTTGGCTTGCGACGAGTTCTTCGGCTGGATTATTCACTAAATCAAGAAAGCTATCTCCTAGGAAGTTAATCGGCAAATCTTCCGATCCCACCTTGAAAACAACCTTCGGATCAAATTTCCCCTCAAGCGTCACCACCACATTTGTCACAAAAGTTAAATTAGGTTCATCTATTAGGGAAGATGTTAGTTCAACTTTTTGGATTAACAAAGGAGGGTGAGTTTTAGCAATCCTTTTAGGATGCACAATCATTTCGGAGCCAAGCACCAAGCTCTCGCCGAATTTATTAATTGTAAAAACCCAGCCATTATCTCTGTATCGAGCCTTCACTCTCACGAGTCTTAGGAGTTGATGGTTGATGTAGAAAAAGTACCCCTCAGTTTTTTCCGCATTATTTAGGAAAGCATGCATCTCCTGAGGAGTTACAAATAGATTCTCTATACTACCAAATTCCGTTATCAGATTATCGTCAATCAGGGTTATATTGCCATTGATTGCGCTAACCGATAGACTCACCAATCCCCCTCTTGATGCTCCCAAGAATCCGGGGACGGCTTCAAAAAAATCAGTTGCGCCATTTTTACTAATAAAAAGCGTTCTCGATCCAATAGCTAAGTCTTTGCCCGCCTCAAAAGTTGGCAGCAATGCCACCGAAATTGTTCTCCTATGAGTCAAAAAAGATCGATTTTCAAGTTCTGTAACAGTGGAGTTGCTCAAAATCCATACCCTTTCTAAAAGTTTTCAATGTTCATCCCGTAAACGCTTGCAATAATATATCACAAATAACCTATATTTGTCAAATAGAAATAAAAAACTCCCTTTTGGGAGCTTTAATTTTAAAATCTATCTCTATTCCTTTTTCTTCCGATGTACCATCAACTCATAATCAAGCGTGGGGGCTTCATCTAAATCCCAAGGCATGAAATACCATTTATCTCTCTCAAGATGAACGTCAATTCTCCTCACTCCCCCGTCTGTGTGCATTAAATAGAAAAAGTATTCCTCATTTGGATCGGCTTGTTGTAAAAAGCGATGCATCTCTTGGGGACTTACAAGCATCGCCTCTACACCGCCGAATTCAGGCAAGAACTCTGAATCGAGGTGGGTGAATTCAGATTTACTTACAGACAAAGTAACTTCGCAGTCGCTCACCCCTAGAAATCCTGGTAGTAGCCTAAAGAAAGCTTCATCACTAAACGGGTGAACGGGCAGACTTTTTGATTCAATACCTAATTCTGAAACCACATCAAAGTCGTGGACGCAGCACACCTTCACTTCTCGTTGGCTCACCAAATATGGCTGATTTTCCGGAGGTAAATCTTTTTTCAATTCTGAATAATCTGAAAAAACTTCATCGACTAAAGCAGCTTGATCCGTTTCGTGACCTTGGGGCATTGGAGCAGTTCCTTTCTACGGGTATCTCAAAGAGCGAAGCAATCTATTTTATATAAAAACTTTATAAATTTGTCAAATTTATTCCCCTCGCAACCAACTTCTCTGTCATTCAGAGCCCAATTCCGTTCGGTTTCTTATTTATAAAAATCGATTCGGAATTGAGGCGTGGAATCTATTCAATATTTAAATCCCCTCCCCCCTCAATCTCATAATGTTATAATAAATTCAATGAACTCTTTTTCTTTTGGTTCGGCTGGCAGTCTATTTCCAGCCTGCACCGGCCCCCTCGCCGATTATGCCACCGGTGAACGCATGTGTACCATTTGCGATCTTTTTTCTTTCATCATGAATATCGTTTTTTTTATCCAATTCTGGGCCCCTTTTGTTGCTGGAATGATTATTGGCTACTTCGCCATTAAAGCCCTTTTTGGCATTATGACGGGCAAGGTCAGTGATCTTAAAGAAATGAAGGGTATTATTATAGATATTTTAATAGGCTTCCTCTTCATCTATGGTGCCACCATCCTAGTTAGCGCCTTAATTAATCTCTTATATGGTGGCACTATCAATCCTTTTGCTGGTATTAGTTGTGGGGCTATCGGCGGTTTTCGTTAATTCATGCTTTTTGGCAAATAAGCCATTTTCTCTGGCTATAAGTTGCCAATATTTACCACTCCACCCCCCCACCGTATTTTCTAAGACACTTTTGGAACGTGACGGAAGAAAAATTGCCGGTTTCGTGTTGTTCGTTTCCCCTTAGAACAACACGAAAATTTTTCTGAGTCTGAAGAACAAAAACACGCTGGTGTTTTTGATTCTGTTTCCAAAGGTGTCTTGTAAAATAAATCCACGCACCTTATCCACAGCTTATTCATTTTTCTTTTTATCTCTTGTGTTAGAATAAATATATTATGAAAAAGAATTGGGTTTTCTATTCGAATCTCATCTTAGCGTCGTTGCCTATTTACACTTTTGGGGCTGTAGGTTTGCCTACTGGACCTGGCGCAGGTACAACTGGCACTGTTCAAGCCGCTCCTATTAGAAGCGTTGACGACATCGTCAGGCTAGTTAGGACTATTGTCGGTTATTTCCAGTTAATTATTTTCGTTTATGCCGCTTTCCAAGTGTTAATGGCTGCCTGGAAACTTTTAACTAACGCTAAAGACTTCAAGCTTGGCGCAGCATTGCTTAATATCGCGATCGCGATCGCCTTAGCCTTACTAGCCTTC
Organism: Candidatus Harrisonbacteria bacterium; assembly: GCA_023244865.1. Lineage (GTDB taxonomy): Bacteria > Patescibacteriota > Minisyncoccia > UBA6257 > UBA11618 > JAHFLM01. The sequence continues at coordinate 5,457 of JAHFLM010000035.1, forward strand.
AGTGTAGAGCCTCTAGTTCGTCAGTTGCTCGGAGTAAGATAAGATTTACTAAATAAACTTTAAAAATCCCCTAAACAAGGGGATTTTTAAATCTCCCCCATCGTCATATTTGACAAACTTTAATAATCTTTATATTTTCATGGTAGTTACTTGATATTTCGCACCTATCCCCTACTAGATTCTACTGCGTCCTTCCGAAGCTTTACGCGAAGGAGGAGATACTAGCTTCTAAATCATTCCCTATTCCCCTTCCCCAGGAACCCACCATGAAATTCCTCCCCCGTTTTCGTTTCCCTAGACCGCTAAGATCCCTTTTGTTGCTCTCTTTATTTCTTTTTTCCGCTAATCAACTGAATTCTTTTTGGAGTTGGTTTAAACCTCTAGTAAAGCCTCCTCCTGTCGTTGTCGAGCCTCCACCAACTAATCCTTACGCTGGCAAAACAGTAATTTTTCCTGGTGTTACTAAGAACAGAATCTTAGGCGATTTAGCCGAAACCACTATTATCGGCAACGACGAGTGCGACGCCTTTCCTTTTGATCTCAAAGAAGATTGGTCAGAGACCATGAAGGGTGTTTTCGGTCGTGGTTGTTTCTTAAAAGTTGTCGAAGGTTTTGCTGAGTATCATCTTCAAAACAATACGGAAATTTTTACAGTTCAAAGTAATCACGTGGTAGATTTAAGTTTTAAAAAATTCCGCATTCGTGGCCGCGGTAAAGCCATCATCGTTTACACCTCCTTCGTTATGCCCAAATAATTAAAACCCCCAGAAGAGGGGTTTTTGTTTTCTTGCGACCTGTCATTACGAGGTTAGTTTTGTTTAATTTTGCAAAAATTAATCACAAAACTCCCGTGGCAATCTTCGTGAAGCTTAGGAATACTTATTAGCCTCTACCCCTTATTATGAAACTTCTCATGAATCTCCTTCAGCCGTTTATTCGTCACGTGCGTATAAATCTGCGTCGTCGCAATGTTGCTGTGGCCTAAAAGTTCCTGCACCGAGCGCAAATCCGCCCCATTACTCAATAAGTCCGTCGCAAACTGGTGCCGCAACACGTGCGGTGTCACTCGCTTGTCGACAATCCCCGCCACCTTCGCATAATGTTCCACTAGCCGCTGAATCGCCCGCGGCGTAATCTTCCCAATCACCTTCCCTCTGTTAATACTCACAAATAAATTTTCCAAAGTATCCTTCCGCGCCTTCAAATAAATCTTAATTTTATTCAGCGCCTCATCCGACAAAAATACCACTCTAAGCTTATCTCCCTTCCCTCTCACCGTAATTTCCCTTTTATCAAAATCAATGTAGCGCGACAACGAGCAAAGCTCCGCCAGTCGCAACCCCGTCGAAAAAAACATTTCTAAAATCGCCATATCTCTCAGCTTCTTTAAATTGTTGACCTCACCGCCTTCGCCACGCCGTAGCTTCGGCGAAGGCGGGTTACTATCTCTCTCAACAGCTAACATCAACCTCTCAAAATCTTTATGATCGATTACATCAATCTGTCGCTGGCTCACTTTTGGTAACTCAATCTTATCCGGCGCAAGCGCCTTAATATCATTTTTAATTAAATATTTTAAAAAATTCCGCAACGCAATCATATAATAATTCTGCGTCGCCTTTTTCAACTCCTGCCGATTCTGCATCAATCGAAACTCCTTAATCTTATCCAATGTAATTTCTTCCACTCGTTTAATTTCCGCAAATTCAAAAAAAGCTTTTAAATACCTTTCATAATTCACCCGAGTTTTAACCGCCCTC
>JAHFLM010000035.1:7226-8645 GCA_023244865.1 Candidatus Harrisonbacteria bacterium
AATCACCCCTTAATTCTAGCACCGTTATAGCCGATCACACCCATTTGTCATTCCTGCGCCGCGCCATGCCGTAGCTTTACGCGAAGGATGGGAGGCAGGAATCTAATCGTCATTTTAATCAAGACTAGGAATATACCCTCGGATTTTATGTTCGTGGTACTGGAATAACATAGTGAGAAAATAAAAAAAGCCCCGGATTGCTCCGGGGCCTTACTTCGAGTTCGTTGTCATTCCAATGCCTAACTTTTTCGTGGCTCTTCCAAACTATCGTAATTATTAAAGATTCCTCTTATAAGAGTGGCGAAGATCTTTTCTCTAGATTCTTCGTTTGTGGTTTGAATTCTGAGTTCAAAGTTTCCTTTAGTGACCTCTGTAATAGTTACCGAACTTCTGAAGGTAACTAAGGCGTAATGAACAGCCATTTCCACATCAAGTTTTTGTATAGCATTTGGGGCGGGCTTAATGTTCATACAAACCAGAGTTAGATTTCCATCTTTTTTCTCGATGTCTGTAACTGTTATATCGACTAAGCGTTTTTCTCTGTCGTACATCACTATCATGATGATTTCCTTTCCGATGTCACAAAGGCAAATCCAACCTTAATTCCTCTAGTCCATCTATAGTTGAAACCTTCACCGTCATCATAAACATCCAAACGAAGATCCTCTAAGCCATCAACAGCAATAGCTCCAAGTAGAAAACAATCGGCGAAAAATTCTGCCTTGTCATCAATTGGCTCATGCATAACCACTATTGAAAAAAGTCCTATGTCTAAGATGTCTTGATTAGAAAGAAATCTTCTAATGAGGCAGGCAATCTCGGGTCTTGGTTTCAAGAATTTACGAGATTCAGCTGCGCTTCTAATCATCGAAGTATAAAGGGCGGCATTTTCTGGAAATAAATCATATGGAATAACTACCACTTCGCTAGTAACCCCATCCGTTCTTTCAAACTTCGTAGACACGAGAAAATTTGCAGCGCGCTCGGTCGTATCCAATTCTTTTACCCACGATGGCCCAGTTGTATTGTCGGAAGTCACAGAGAACCTGATAAATCCCTCGTCATCTACGTAAAACTTCTTACGAGGAATGATATAGATTAAGCACAGCATAATTGTTGAGCTAATTATGAATACCACCGGTTGGGCTGCGTGTGATAAGTCCCATTTTTGTAAGGCAATAAGTTGGATCAAAGAAGAAAGCCACCAAATAATCCAAGATAGGCCATCTTCACCCCCTGGATTTTTCCGGGCTTTATCAAAAGTCGGAAGAGATCCAATGAAGATTAGAATTAAACTAGTTACAACTCCTGCAATCGGACCAATTATTTTCCAAAGGATAAGTCCAAAGATTGCTCCAATCAGGTAAAATTTCTCTAGCTTGGTGAATCCTGGCTTCCCATAAATTAAGGCTAATGCCA
>JAHFLM010000077.1 GCA_023244865.1 Candidatus Harrisonbacteria bacterium
TTTTAAATATCACAGCAAAACCAGAGAAAAGAAGAAAAAGGGCCATCGCCAAACCTTCACCGAAGTATTGATCAGCAAAATCAACTAATCAAAAACAGCCGCCCAGGGCGGCTGTTTTTGTATTTTTAAAAGAGGATCTTTACTTGACATATATAGATTAGTATAGTATAATATAAAAATGACAAGCTTAAAATGTCACAAAATGAACGCAAATTACAAAGCCATTATTAATGGTGGTTTTTTCGTGTCTCACGAAACAGAGTTTGTGTTCAGCTGTGATTTTTTTAAGTCTTTTGTTTAATTTCTAAAATATCACTGATTTCTTAAAAAAATCTCGGCTGAATAAAAGCCGAGATTTTTTATTCAGCCCTAGAGCAGATGTCCTGCTTTAGGAAATAGGTTCTTTGATAAAGGGGGTGCGTTGTGAGTAGGCAAAAAAATAGAGTAGTTTTTCGCAAGGGTAAAAAAGTTATTCTTAGACCAATTTGCGAAAATGATCTAGGGAGATTCCTTGTTTGGGAAAATGATCCAGAAATTGCGAAGTTTTTCAGTGACGCGCTTCCTATATATAGAGAAGAAGAAAGGGATTGGTTAAGAAAAATACATAAAGATAAGAATGATCATGTGGTTTTTGCAATCGATACAATTAAAGGAAAAAATATTGGTTCTGTGGGATTACATCGCATTAATTGGATAAGTCGCCATTCTTCGCTTGGTATTATGATTGGTAATAAAAAATACTGGAGTAATGGTTATGGCACCGATGCCATGATGACCATCCTAGAATTTGCATTTAACTCGCTGAATTTTCATAAGGTAAATCTTTCCGTTTTATCTTCTAACCCGAGAGGACATAGATGTTATGTGAAATGTGGTTTTGTCGATGATGGTTGTAGAAAGCAACAATTTTTTAAGAATGGAATATGGGTTGATGAAATTACAATGAGTTGTTTTCAGGCTGATTGGAAACAGGTCTGGGAACAATATCAAAGTCAATAGTTAGTTTAGTCCCGCTTAGGCGGGACTTTTTATTTTATTGTTTAAATTTACATTTTTAAAACTCTCAGATGACTTTTTTAAATTAGGTATTAGAGTGTAATAACTCATTAAATCACACGGCTTAATTACATATGATGAACGATTTATATTATAACCACATGTCCGGATGTAGCTTTGGAGGTGGACTGCTAACGATTCTCTTTTGGATTCTTATAGTTGTAATTATAGTTAAACTTCTACGACACTCCACTACTCATAGTGATTATTTCGAGCTACACCGTTCAAGACACATTCATAATATCTTGAGACAAAGATATGCTAAAGGCGAGATAAGTAAGGAGGAATTTGAGGAAAAGAAAAAGTATTTGATTGGATAGACCGCCGAACCCATTACCCGCGATTTTTCATCGCACAAATAAGTGTCACTTCGTCTGCAAACTCTATCTCACCACCAGTTGGAATGCCCCGCCCCAACCTCGTAATTTTTCTAGTTAAGGGTTCTAACTCCATTCTTAATAAGTTGGCATTAAAGTCTCCGTAAGCCGTTGGTGCAATCGCTAAAATTATTTCTCGGGCCACGCCACCCAACTCCTGAGTAATTTTTTCCTTTAAGATATTTAATCTGATTTTTTTATCAGGATCCAACACCCCACTTTTTTTCATCTCTCCTATTATGAAATAAACCCCTCTATATTCTCCGGTTTTCTCAATCGTCATTAAGTCAGTCTCTCTTTCTATAATCATAATAATATCCTTGTCGCGCGAAGCATCTTCGCAAAAATAACATTGTTCACCTAAATTATCATGCAAAAAAAAGCATTTTTTACACCTTTTAGTTTTAGCCAATTCCACCAAGGATTTAGCGATTTCAATCATTTCTGCTCTTGGCAAGGCAACCAAATGATAAGCCAGTCGAGTGGCTTGTCGAGGCCCAATCGATGGTAAGTTAGAGAATGCTTCAATAAATTTTTTGACCGCTGCCGGCATCGCTTTATGACTCATGATGATAGGTATCTATATTTTTAAAGCTCACCTGATCCGGCGCAAACTTCAGGGCTACCGTTCCTAGTGGACCGTTACGGTGTTTGGCCACGATGATTTCCGCCATATTTTTATCTTCTGGATCCGGGTTAGCCTGTCCTTGATCTTTTCTATAAATAAACATCACCACGTCCGCATCCTGTTCGATGGAGCCTGAGTCTCGCAAGTCCGACAACCGAGGAATTCGAGAATCCCGACTTTCAATGCCACGGTTCAACTGCGCCAAAGCTAGCACGGGCACATTAAGTTCCTTAGCCATAATCTTTAAGCCTCGAGAGATTTCCGAAACCTGTTGTACTACATTGTCACTTTTAGTTTGAGCTCTAATTAAGCCCAAATAATCCACTACGATTAAATCCAAGCTGTGCTCTTTTTCAATTCTTCGAGCAATCGATTTCATCTGCAAAATTGATGGGTGAGGGGAGTCTTCGATAAACATTTTCACATCTGACAAAGCGCTCATCGCTGCTTGAATCATTTGATAATCTAAA
>JAHFLM010000036.1 GCA_023244865.1 Candidatus Harrisonbacteria bacterium
TTTCACGTTCAATCTCCGGCAAATTAAAAAGTGGCAAATCACCATTCATTGTCTATAAAATAAAACAAAATCAGCTTTTATTCAATCCATCATAATAATGTCATCCTGAAAAAAACAAATAAAAATGACCTCGGAATTTCCGAGGTCCGTGATGGAATAAATCCATCTAGACATACGCTGTCAGCGCTTCAAAGCCAGTTCCCTGACAGCAATCCAACCTCCGGCAATGACGACCCCTACAAAAGCGACGCCTAAGACAATCGCTCCGTAGTTAACCATTGGCGGGTAAGAATTCACAATCGACGCAATCAACATGATTCACACTCCTATTCCATTTCAGATCTAAGAAACAATCAAAACCTTCGTCTCAAACGCTGAGACGAACTCTTCTGGGCTCGTCCCCTTCATTTCGCCGGCCAATACTCCAACTTCTTTGGCCAAACGAACCTGATCATCAAGATCCATGTCAAACAGATCGTGCCTGAAAAGTTCGCCGAACGCAACGTCAGCCACTTTATGGGGGTTGCCCCAAGCTTTACGAACCAGCTCAAGAAAACCATCTTTTGCCTTCATGATTCACACTCCTAAGTTTGAGCCTTAATCGCTCACCGCACACCAGTGCAGTAAGCATGCTTTCAACCAGCGAAATGTCTGAGATACAACACCATCGAGATGACCACGGCATTAACTACCGCCGTCAGGCCAACGCAAATCATGAGCACCATATTCCTTTTGAAGTAGCCATCAAGCGAGAAGGCCACCTGAATAAAGAAATAGATGATGAACATCTCAATAGACAGTCCATCGGTGTTCTTGGTTTGCAAGATCCTTATCAACTGCGGGAGCATTGCCCCCACATTAGCTATCCCGACTAGCCACATCACAAATGACCAACGAATTTTTCTAGCGACTTGTTCTCGCGTCATCACAAAAGTCCTCATAAATGAGACATTTGAAACCTAAATTTTTCGGGCCACACGCCCGTTTGTGTTCTACCTTAATTATACCATAAAATAGCTAGTTAAGTCAATATAGCCACAGCAAGCCCTTAAAACCTAAGATAATGACATGTCCGATTTCTACAAACCAAGAAGAAGTTGGGGCTTATATAATCCCAAGACCCGAGATCCCTTCAAACTCAGCCGCTCCAAAATCGACTTGTTTTTAGAATGCCCTCTCTGTTTCTACCTCGATCGCCGCTTAGGCGTCGGCCGCCCACCTGGCTTCCCTTTCAACTTAAACTCCGCCGTCGATAAATTATTAAAAAAAGAATTCGATCTTCACCGCGCTGCTGGCTCCGCCCATCCCTTAATGAGTGCTTATGGCTTAAAAGCCAAGCCGTTCCAACATGATCTAATGGAAAAGTGGCGCGACGCTTTCAAACGTGGCATCGACACCCTAGATAAAGAAACTAATTTTATTATCGGTGGCGGCATCGACGATGTGTGGATCAACGATCAAAATGAACTAATTATCGTCGACTACAAAGCCACCGCTAAAGACAGTGAAGTTAACTTAGACGCCGAGTGGCAAATCGGTTACAAACGCCAAGTTGAAGTTTACCAATGGCTCTTCCGTCAAAATGATTTTAAAGTTTCAGACACTGCTTACTTTGTTTACTGCAATGGTAAAACCGACCGCGAAGCCTTCGACGCTAAATTAGAATTTGATATTAAATTAATTCCCTATGAAGGCAACACCGATTGGATTCCAAACACTTTAAAAGAAGCTAAGACTTGCCTAGATAACGATCAACCACCAAAAAGTAATCCCGCCTGTGACTACTGCTCCTACCGCAAAGCCATCTCCGAAGTCGGCCGCGAACTCGCTGAAAAATCTGCCCCGCCACCAAAAAAAATCATAACCGAAACAACTCCTGAAAAATTTAAAGCCATTCCAAAATCTAAAAGAACCAAAAAAGAAATTTTAGATAGTAATGGTAGCCTTTTTTAAAATAAAAAAACCTGCAAAAAGCAGGTTTTTATTTATGTTGTCTTTGTAGAAATCTCACTACTTTCCCAGAAATGCCAGTCGTATCAATTCTTGAAAACCAAGCCACGATCTTATGTCGCCAACCAGGCACGACCATTCTCTTACCCTTCATCATCGCCTTATATCCAGCTAAAGCCACTTCTTGTGGCGTCGTCGGCTTAAGCAAAGTAAAAAGCCATGAACTTTTCACGTCCAATGCATCCCAAAAATGAGATCCCGTAGAACTTGTGACTCGCGACATGGTCGGCCCAGGGCAAAGCGCTGTCACAGTCACATCATATCCCAAGTCTTCGATCTCTAATCGCAAACCCAAAGAAAAACTAAAAACAAAAGCTTTGGTAGCATAATAAACCGCCATATATGGCCCGGGCTGAAAAGCTGCAGTCGAAGCCAAATTCATAATTTTCAAATGTCGTCCCTCTCGCACCGCTTGCTCTAAAAACAAAGCAGTCATCGACATCAAAGAAATACAATTCAACTTCACCATCCCCGCTTCCCGATCCAACTGCGTCTTTAGAAAATCACCATACATTCCAAAGCCAGCATTATTCACCAAGAAATCAATTTTAATCCCCTTCTCTGCGAGTAAATCAAAAATTCTCTTCGGCTCAGTGTCCAAAATTAAATCCGCCGGAATCATGACCACTTCCACCCCATAATGACTTCTAAAGAAATTAGCCGCTCGATCCAAATCATCCGTCGGTAAAGCCGGAATCACTAAATTAACCCCATCATACGCAAATAACTTACAAATTTCATACCCAATTCCAATTGAACCACCACTCACTAACGCCCATTTTTGAGACATGATTAGACCCTCCTCAAAGTATTACCTTCTCAAGTAGCTAAGCTAAAGCTAGCACTCTGACACAAAAGAATCAAAAAGCATGAAAAAAGTAAAACTTGGACGTGGAGATCTAAATTCAATTAATTTTAGTAGAATTCGAGGCGCGAGGGAGGAGACCGTGCCGCGTCCCGCCGAAGCTTCACGCGAAGGAGGAAGCCCTACGAGTAGTAGGGCGGAACGGGAACCGCAGCGAGCAACGAAGAAGTCTGCAAAATTAATTGAATTTTACCTCCCACAAACAGAAGCGAGGGAGGAGGCCGTCAAAGCATCAAACACTCCAAAGTTACTATCGCTCCTCAAATAAATTCGGTATTTTAACTGGAATCTCGAGACCGCTCTCCCTGAAGCTTCGCCAAACCGTCTACCCTCATGCCCAGGCGCTCCAATAGTGGTCCCAGTTTCAATTTGCGTTTCAGAATCTTTATTCAAGCATTTCTGCATTTCCAATACATCATCGCCAACCATGTCTACTCTCAAACTCCTAGTCCAAAGGTTTCTCAAAGTCTCAGTCGTCTGACTCACTTTCTTTGGTTTAGGTACAATAGATTCAACACCCGAAGCCAACACTCCAGCCCCCTCCGTACCAGAACTATTTAAAGCCACTCCTCTCTCCTCAATAGCCTTCGTCTTATTAGGATCCTTATTTAGTTCCACATCGAAACTATTAGTATTTATCACCGGCTTAGGTGCACTTTTTACCACGGGCGTAGTAACTACTGGCACCACCAAAGCTAAAGCATCGCACTGCCCACCTCCTCCAGTAAACAAAGGATCATTCACTAAAGCGAAAAACTGATCTAATAACTGCTGATCAGACCCCGATCCAACTCCATCCAAATCCTCAGTAAAACCATCCACCGAATCATCTAAGCCCACCGCACTACCGGTCTGGAATTGCCAAGCCCCATTAGCAGTAATTCCAGCCGCCGTATTACCAAACAAATCAGTAAGTAATTCACTATCAATTAATACGTAAACCTTAGTACTTAGAGGTAATGGATTAATCGGCATAATCTTCATAACATTACCGCTAATTATTAATCTAGGAGAGCCAGTGTCAAAGCTCGCTACCAAACTATTATCAGAAAGTTTTTTAATCTGCACTTTTCCAACCCCAGTTTTCTTAATCGAGTTAGAGTAAGTCACATACAAGCTCGCTCCCGGGTCAACACCTATCGCTCCCACCGCTGGAATCAAACCCTGGATCACCGGATTAGAAACCGTACCATTTCCCCCTCCCCCGCCACCTCCTCCTCCACCGCCACCCAAAGAAGAGCTGGTCGCAAATCTCCAGGTATTAACATCGGTTAAACCAAAATTATTAAAAGCGGCGTCAGTCAAAAAGCCGTTATCTAAAGTAACGTAATAAGTATTCCCAGAAGTTAAAGCGGCGATCGTCACACTCAAAGATGAGCCTGATAAATTAAGTTTTGTGCTATTTACATCAAAAGTTTCTACCACCGAATCACCAGCCGCATTTCTCAAAGTTAAGTTTCCAGAACCAAAGACCACTGGCTCTGACAAAGTTAAGGTTAAACTAGTCGAAGTTGAAACCCCCACCGCACCATTACTTGGACTTAAACTCGAAACAGTTGGCGCCGCCGTATCAAGTGCGTCCCCTGTCACAAAATTCCAAGTCGAGGCATTAGTAATGCCAGCATAAGCATGACCATTCAAATCCACAATCGCCGAACCATCAATGTTTACATAAAGCCCCGTGTTAGCCGGAAAATCACTCGTCACAATCGACACCGTGTTATTACTAAAACTTACTCGACTATCGTTAATCGCAATCGCTTGTAATACAGTATTATCAGAATTTTTCTTCACATAAATCATCCCCTGATTCACCATCACCGGCTGATTAAACACAATCGAAAGTCGGCTATTAGTCGGCACACCACTCGCATTATCAGCTGGTAAGAAATTATTCACGGAAGGAAAATTCCCATTAGCCGCTCCTGCTGTCGCAAAATTCCAAGTCGTATCATCACTAATTCCAAGATAAGCATTCAAAGCCACATCCGTAATCGCAGAAGCCTCAATCTGAATTGCGTAATTATTGCTAGACGATAAGGCCCCGATCACAACCGTCACCTTATTGCCCAAGAAGCTCACAGCACTACTATTAGCCGGAATCGTTTCTAAGACCGTATTATTCCCTAGATTTCTAACAATGATATTCCCCACACCCGGCAAAACATTCTCTGAAAAAATCAAAACTAAATTACTATTTGGATCCACGTCAGTCGCTCCATCTACCGGACTAAAGCTTGATAAAGTTGGCGCCGTTGTATCAGATACAGCTGCCGTTGTGAAATTCCAAGTCGTCTTATCCGATATTCCAAGATAGTTATTACTCAAAGCATCACTAAAAGCATTCCCGTCTATCTGCACATAATAATCCGTACTATTTAACAAATCACTTAGATCAATCGACACCACGTCACTACTAATAGTCACCGCTCCGGAATTCGCCGCAATTGTTTGCACAGTCGAATCATCGGTAGACTTTTTAATTACCACATTACCCGCCCCTGCCACCACATTCTCTGAAAAAGTTAATGACAAGTTAGTGTTCGTCGCAATATTTGTCGCGTTATCATCTGGATCCTGCCTCGACAAAGTTGGCGGCGTAATATCAAACACTGCCGTCCTAAAATTCCAGGTGGTCGAACTCACAACTCCTCCAAAGAAATTTGAAGAAGAATCTGCAAAAGCTGTACTATCTACCAAAACATAAAAATCTGTATCAAAAGGCAAGTCATTCGGATTGATACTCACCACACTATCATCCTGAGAATTTACAGGGTGCAATATACTCACTTTTAAGCTATTGTTGGCCGAAATTTGCTCTACAACCGAATCATCAGCCGCTTTTTTAATCGTAATATTCCCTAAAGAGGCAAAAACATCTTCGGAAAAAGTAATGACTAGATTCGCTCCAATCGAGACATTGGTAGTATTATCAGCTGGCGATAAAGCTGAAATCGTTGGCGCGGTTGTATCTGGCGCACTCCCGGTCGTAAAATTCCAAGTCGTCGTATTAGCAATTCCCGCAAACGCATTATTTGAAGCATCATTAAACGCCCCGCTATCAATTTGCACATAAAAACCAGTCGCATCCGCGAAATCATTTGGATTAATAGTGACTACCACTCCGTTAATTGTCACAGCAGAAGAAGTCGCACTAATAGTCTGCACCGTCGAATTATCTGAAACTTTTTTAATCACGATATTTTTTCCCGAAGCCGCCGTTACCGACTATGAAAAATTAATTACCAAGTTAGCCGTCACCGAAGCCCCGGTCGCCTCATCCGCTGGTGATAAAGTCGAAATGATTGGCGTAGTGGTATCTGGCGCATTCGCAGTCGTAAAATTCCAAGTCGAATTATCCAAAATTCCATCAAAATCATTTGGCGTAGTTGCCATATCTTTAAACGCCCCTAGATCCACGTTTATATAAACCCCAATCCCAAATGGGAAATCCGCGTTCGGATTAATAACCACCTGATTATTACTCACCGACACCAACCCACCGGTTACATCAATCGTCTCCAAGACCGCATTATTCGAAGAACGCTTAATCGTAATATTACCGGTCCCCTTCTGCACATTCTCCGAAAAAGTCATCACTAAATTACTATTCGTCGCCACGTTAGTCGCTCCATCTGCCGGATCAATAACACTCACCACTGGCTTCGTCACATCCACACTGTTACCCGTTGTGAAATTCCAAGTATTAATATCAGAAATTCCCAAATAAACGTTACCCACCAAGTCCCTAATCGCTCCGCTATCCACCGTAATATAATAACTAGTCTGACCAGCTAAATTAGCCGTCGGATTAATCGTCACCGTATTGTTACTAACCGTTATATTGCTCGCTGCCACACTAATCGATTCAATTGTGGCATCATCACTCACTCTCTTAATTACGATATTACCAGAACCCTTTGCTACTTTTTCGCTAAAGGTCATCACTAAATCACTCGCCACATTTACTCCCGAAGCCTCATCCGCCGGACTCAAGCTAGAAAGCGTCGGGCTTTGCGTGTCGTTAGTCACAAAATTCCACGCTGTTGCACTACTAATCGCAGCCGACACATTCCCGGCTAAATCTCTAAACAAACCAGCGTCTAACAATACATTATAATAACCATCATTCACTAGAACCAAAGGTGGCACGACGGTCACCTGATTATCCAAGCCACCACTCATATTAAAACCAGACAAAGTACCAGCCACAATCAAACTTCCACCAGCTGTATTTTTATCCAAGGTTAAATACTTACCTAGAAGTGGAATGATCGGTTCATCATAAACCAAATTCAAAGCCGCACCCGTCCCCACATTTGTCGCATCATCGGCTGGCGAAACACTCTGCCTCGTTGGCGCGGTGCTATCCGCACTAATCCCAGTCGTAAAATTCCAGCTAAAATTATCCGAAATTCCCCCGTAGACTAAGTTAGCCTTATCATTAAATGCTCCGAAACTAATATTTACATAAAAACTCGTACTCGCCGCCAAATTACTAATATCCACCACCACTAAATCATTAATCACCGAAACCCGACCATCCTTTACAAAAATATTTTCCACTATCGAATCATCCGAAGATTTCTTAATCGTAATTTCTCCCAAATTAGTCGGGTAAACCGTATCACTAAACTGAATTGCTAAATCAGTATTAGTCGCCACTAGAGTCGCATCATCCGCTGGACCTAATAGATTAACTGAAGGCCCCGTCGCATCAGAGCTACTACTAATTACAAAATTCCAAGTTGTTGTATTAGCAATACCATTATAAGTATTAGCCGCAACATCATTAAAAGCTCCATTACTAATCTTTACATAGTAAGCAGCACTACTACTTAAAGTCGTCGCCAAATCTACCACTACTAAATTATTTATTACCGACACCTGACCACTCGCTACATTCACACTTTCAAGCAAAGAATCATTAGAGCTTAAATAAACCTGCACCGAACCACTCCCTGATACCACCGGCTCCGAAAAAGCCATTATTAAATCGGTATTTCTATCAACGCTAGTTGCATCATCAGCTGGCACAAAAGCCAATAAAGCTGGTGCTGTACTATCCGCGCTACTCCCAGTCGTAAAATTCCAAGTGGTCGTATTAGCAATCCCAGCGTAGAAATTCGCCGAAGAATCTTTAAATGCATTTGCATCAATTTGCACATAAAAACCAGTACTCGCCGCCAAGCTACTAATATCCACAGCCACCACATCATTAAAATAGCTCACTGAAGCACTGCTTGCCGCAACCGTCTGCACCGTCGAGTTATCAGAGGTCTTTTTCACCACAATATTTCCACTTCCAGCCACTACATTCTCCGAAAAAGTTAAAACTAAATTACTATTAGTTGCCACTCCCGTCGCGTTATCAGCAGGCGTCATCCCGAGCAAGGTTGGCGCCGTAGCATCCGAGCCACTCGCCGTTTCAAAACTCCAAATCAAACTTCCACTAATCCCGGTAAAATTATTATTTGCCACGTCTTTAAAACCACCACTATCAATTTCTATATAAAAACTAGTAGAAGGCGCCAAACTATTAATCGAAATAGTCGCTGTCGCACCCGACACCGAGACCTTACTTCCATTAGTCACCGCAATCGTTTCTACAGTTACATTATCGCTTACTCGCCTAACTCTAATATTCCCCGTTCCTACAACAATAGTCTCATCAAACGTCGCTACTAAATTAGTCGTCGTCGAAACTCCGGTGTCAAAATTACTCGG